>NZ_VFVX01000070.1:0-4552 GCF_006442395.1 Mesorhizobium sp. B2-3-5
TGTAGACGTCCTCGCCATTGCCCGAGGCGAGCACCAGCGTGCCAACGGTCTGGCCGTCGGCGATGGTGATGTCGCCCTGGTCGGTGTGAACCGTGGTGATCCCGTGCGAGGCATCGCTCAATGTCGCGGTGAACACGTAGCTGGCGCCCGCGCCCTCGGCGACCGTCGAGGCGCTCAGGCTGACCGTCGCGTTATCCGTAATTCCATCGATTGTAACCGTTATAACCTGTGCTGTCCCGTCCGCGGTCCGAACCGTGAATGTGTCGGTCAAGTGATCGCCAGCATTGAGCTCCTGGACCGCATTGTTCGTGTTGTTGAGCGTGTAGGTCCAAGCGCCCCCCGCCGTTATCGCAAAAGTACCATAGCCGTGGTCGGTTGCCCCGCCGGCACCAACCACTTGGAACGTGTTCGCCGGATTGTCGACGTCCGTATCCGTCAGCTTGCCGCTCACGGTCGGAGTGCCATCGATAGCGCCGCCGGCCTCGACGACCGTGCCGCTCGTGGTGCCCGAGATCACCGCCGCGTCGTTTCTGCCGGCGACATCGACGGTCACCACCTGGGCCGTGCCGTCCACAGTGTGGACGGTAAAGGTTTCAGTGAGATGCTGGCCGACATTGAGGGCTTGCACCGCCGCATTGGTGTTGTTGAGCGTGAAGGTCCAGACGCCGCCCGCCGTCATCTGGAAGGTGCCGTAATTATGGTCGGTGGCCGCCCCGGCGGCGACCGCCTGGAAGGTATTGGCCGTGTTGTCGACGTCGGTGTCGGTCAGCGTGCCGGTCGCCGTCGGCGTCCCGACGATGGCGTTGGCCACCCCGCCGGCCTCGACGACCGTGCCGCTCGTGGTGCCCGAGATCACCGCCGCGTCGTTGGTTCCGGCGAATTGTACCGTCGCGGTCGCCCAGCTGAGCGTTCCGTTGCCGAGCCGGATCGAGTAGATGAAGCTGTCGGTCAGGTACTGCCCCGCGTTCAACTGCTGCAACCGCCCCTTGAAAGCGTCTGACAAGGTGGTGGCGTCGTATCCCACACGTCCGTCGGAGGTAATCCAGATCTTCGCACCGTATAAACTCGTGTCGGAGCTGGTGGATTCAGTGCGCCCCAAATCTTGAGTCAACAAATCAGCGGCGCTGTATCCATTCATCGCGCCTGTGCTGTTGGTACCGTTGTCGACCGACCAGAGGGTCTTGGCGTTGCCGCCGAGATCGTTGGCCATCACGTTCAGGAAGACGATTTGGAAACTATCCTGGGCGAGTCCGGTCGCGCTGCTGGCGAAGACATCGTCTTGCGCCTGTGGCGTATTGGAGAACGATGCCGTGGTGCCACCAGCACCTGTGACAGAAGAAGCCATTCCAACCCCCGGTTTTGTTTATAAACAGACGCCCTGGATCTGTTTATTGATCACGCTGATGACGAAACTGCTTTCCCACGAACCCTTGCATAATCCCGATGCGCACTCTGGCGGGGTCTGAAGCGCGCGTGTCCTTTGACAAGGCCACCCTGCTCCCACGCGCCACAACACCCGCCGCTCAAAGACGAATGCCGGCTCGACAGTGAAAGCTGTAACGAGAAGCCGTCCCCGCGTTTCCTACCCAACAGCGCCGTCCAACTCTGGTTGGGGGTCAGAATACATGAACTGACGCTTATATTAGGAGATTATTAACTCTAGTGAAGAGAAAGCGTCAACATCCAATTTAGCGGAACAGTTAACGACCGCGTTCAAGAGAAAAGAGCGATGGGTAGGCGGAAGAGAGCGCTGAGGCGATTCACGAACGCGGGCACGGCGTGCGAGGACCCGTATCGCCGCAGCCGAAGGCCAGATTCCGGGTGATCGCTAGCTCGCGACGACAACGAAGATGGTTGGGACACGCAGCCGCCAATGCCGACATCCGTTCACCGTGGCGATGTGAGTCGTTGACTGCCGCGGTTCGCAAGATGGGGTTTCCTCGCAATGGTGCTTGCGCGTACCCTCCCCCAGCCATGGGCGGGAACTCGAGAAGGAGGCGACGTCGCTGGCCGCCCGCTCGCCTCTTGCTCAGGCATCATTCCGAAGGAAGGCGGTCGGTCCGACCCCGCGAACCGGAACGAACTCCATTCTGTCTGCCGCTTCGCATAACTGAAGCCGCCCACGGCAGAAGATCATTATGGGTGGACCTGCCAGGCCTACCGGAGCTGCTGGTCTGCCGGCTTATTTAGTAAAAACTAATAGAAAAGCGTCTTTTGCCGCGAATTCGCCCCGATCTTTGATGAGAGCGGTACTGACGGCGTGCCTGCATGAACTTCCACCACCTTGCGGAGAAAACGAAGTCCCCCATGGTCAAGGACAATGCCACAGTAGGCGTCGTGGTGCCGATGTTCAACGCGGAGCGAACCATTCGCTCCACCCTGACCAGCATCTGCCGCCAGAACTACCAGGCACTGGACATTATCGTGGTCGACGATGGATCGACGGACGGGTCCGCATCAATCGTGGCCTCCTGTGCCGACAAAGATCGGCGTATACGCCTCATAAGGCAGTCTAATGGCGGTGTTGCGCACGCTCGCAATCGCGGCGCGGCTTCTACCGACGCGGAATTTCTAGCGTTTGTCGATGCGGATGATCTTTGGGCCCCATCCAAGATAGCGTTGCAATTGCGCGCCTTGCTGGAAGGTGGCTCTTCAACAGGCCTTGCATATTGTTGGTTTGCGCATATCGACGAGGACGATCGGGTATTCTCGCTGCGTAATCACCCCGACGCCCAAGGTCACGTGCTCCAGCGCATGTGCAGACAAAATTTTGTCGGCAATGGAAGTTCGATGCTTGTACGTCGTTCCGCATTCGAGCAAGCGGGGCAATTCGATTCGACCTTGCGGGCCAAGAGCGCACAAGGCTGCGAGGATCTTCTGATGTGCCTCAGAATAGCGGAAAGTTACGAGTTCCGTGTCGTGCCTCAGCATCTTGTGGGTTACCGAATGACGAACGTCAACATGTCGAGCGATGTCATGCAGATGCTTCGTTCCTGCGAAATTGTCCTTGCCGAGTTTCGTGAAAAATATCCGCAATTCGGGGGCGATCTCGATGCCCATCTGGGCGACATGATCCATTGGCTTGCCACAAGAGCGTTGATTGAGGGACGGTTTTTCGCGGCCTACGACCTGCTGAAGAAGGCAGTCTTCCTGGACCCACGCACCGCGATTTCAGGTCTGCCTGACATGGTAGACGCATATTGCCGGGCCAGGCTGGTTCCTCGCTGGATCAAGCTTCGAGTAAAACGGATGCTAAACAAGGACGCCGAATTTCGGCCTCTTTATAGCGAAATGAGCTGGTGAAAATGTCATCCACTTCAAACGGGCACGTAAATGTGCTGGAGGCAGAACTGCGGGAGATGTTTGGCGTGGACGGCTGCGCAGGTGTCCGTCACGTGGATCTGGACATCCAAGGTGCTCCTGAGGACTGCGATGCCGGCATGATCGTCTTGTGGCGCGGCGGGCTGCCGGTCGGGCATTTGCTCAGGGCGAGCGACGGGGAGTGCCGCATTGCCCCAATTGCGGTCGCTCAAGACTCAAGCCCGGCTCCGCCGGTTCTGGACCTGCCGAGCGCCAGCGTGATCATCTGTACGCGTAACAGGCCGAAAGAGTTGCGGCGCTGCCTCTCCTCGCTCCCTCTGCAAACCCTTCCGCCCGCGGAGGTCATTGTGGTCGACAACGCGTCGGCAGGCGGCGAAACGCGCGAGGTAGCGCTCGCTGCCGGCGCAATCTATGTCCGCGAGGACCGACCCGGCTTGGATATTGCCCGAAATCGAGGAGCTGAGCGTGCATCCTCCGAGATCGTTGCCTACACGGACGATGACGTTCTGCTTCATCCGCAATGGCTTGAGCGGCTGGTCACGGCTTTTGACAGACCTTCGATCGGCGCGGTGACGGGTCTTGTGCTGCCCGCCGAGATTGCCACCGAAGCGCAGCGTTATTTCGAGACATTCTGGAGTTTCGGGCAAGGCTATACACCTCGGATTTTCCGCGCGGCCGATTTTGCCGCCAGCAAGCACGAGGTATTCCCTGCCTGGAAAGTTGGAGCTGGCGCCAGCATGGCGTTCCGGCGGGACGTGTTTGACCACGCCGGGCTGTTTGATGAGCGTCTCGACGTCGGTCAGGCCGGCTGTTCTGGAGACTCTGAATATTGGTATCGGCTGCTCGCCAATGGATATGACTGCCGCTACCAGCCCACCTCCGTCGCGTTCCACTTCCACAGGCGGACGATGGAAGGCCTGGCCAAGCAAATCTACTTCTACATGCGCGGTCACTCAGCCGCTTTGCTCGTCCAGCACGAACGGACTGGCGTCAAGGCGAATTTGAGACAGGCGTTCAAATGGAAGCCGCTTTGGTATCTCGGCAGGGTTCGCGGGAGGCTGCTTGGACGCAGGGTCCCTGAGGATCGTTTCCTTTGGCAGGAAATCGCCGGCTATGTATCCGGACTCCTGTTCTACCTCCGAACCAGGCGCGGGTAAGACGGCGTGGCGCATCATCCCCTGGTTTCGATCGTGATGCCTGCGCACAACGCGGAGGTGACGCTGGCGCAGGC
>NZ_VFVX01000071.1:0-4397 GCF_006442395.1 Mesorhizobium sp. B2-3-5
ACGCCCAAAAGCAGTTTCTTCATTGTGTTTCTCCTCCACTTTTGGTGTCCGGTTGCACCGATCTATCCGGAATCCCCGATCTCCCCGGGGAATCTCTCCCTGATATCGTTTCGTTCCACAGGCGTTTCCCTGCATGGGATGGAACGCCAAACCTCCGTTTGAAACAGATGTTCCGGAACGAAAGAACCAAAATGCGCAGTTGGTGAAATATTTATTCCATTTCGCATCGAGGCGTCAAGGGCGATTCCAAATTCGGACGCGCGATTTTGATGTCGATGCGGGAAGCCATGTGCCAAGCGGCCGGCCACGCGACGATGCGGCTCCTATCAAGCGTGATGGATTCTTTCATCCTGCCGGCGGGATGCGCCGGGTGACCAGGTAATCGCTAGATATTCTCGGGCAGATAGATATCGAACGGCAGGAATGTCTGGCCTGGCGCGTTCGCCGCGCCGGTCTCGATGGCATGCGCCATGAGGTCGAGCAATTCGCGGCAAAGTGCGGCCAGCGGCGTGGAGATCACCATCGTCAGGATCCCGTCGGCCAAGGCCGAACGCGAGACCGCCGTGATCTCGTTGCAGACGACCGCCGGCATCTCGGCCGGCTTTGCCTGCCTCAGTGCCGCGACCGCGCCTTCCATGCCGCCGCCGGCGACGTAGCAGCCGACCAGATCGGGGTGGCGGCCAAGAAGCTCGAGCAGCGTGTCCTGGGTGATTTGGTTGGCCTCGAGATTGACCAGCGTTTCCAGCAGGGTGAAGTCCGGCGCCTGTTCGCGGAAGAAGGAGCGAAAGCCGATCTCGCGCAGCTCATGGCCGTGGAAACGGTGGCTGCCGACGAACAGCGCGACCTTGCCCGGCCGCTTCGCCGCCTTTGAGATCATCCAGGCCGCGGTGCGGCCGACCTTGCGGTTGTCGAGGCCGACATAGCCCTCGCGGATGCCGGCGGCGAAGTCGGACAGCAACGAAAAGACCGGCAGCCCCCTGGCCTTCATCTGCTCGACCGTGACCGTCAGCGTCGGGTGATCAGGCCCGACCAGGGCGACGGCCCTGCATTTGGCCGCCAGCTTGCGCGTGCGCTCGACGATCTCGTCCGGCGTCAGCGAACTGGCGAAATCGATGATCGCGACGCCGCGGAAGCGCTGCGATTGCGACGCCGCAAGTTCGAGCTGCCGCGCGAACTCCGTGTAGAAGACATCATTGCCCCTCAACAGCAGGAAGCCGAGCCGGTACTCCGGCAATTCGTGGCGCATCCGCTGCTTGATCAGGCCGGCCGCGTGATAGCCGATCTCGGTCGCGGTCTCATAGACGCGGCGCGCGGTTTCCTCGCGCACCGGCAGGCGGTTGTTGAGCACGCGGTCCACCGTGGCGACGCTGACGCCCGAGACGCGCGCCAGATCGGTGATGGTCGGTCGTTTCGTCATGGTCGCCCTCGTTCGATTTCCAATATCGATACATCATTCTGATAGGAAATGATAGAAACTATCTTTGTGATATTGAGTCTATCATGGGTCGGCGGTATTTTTCAGGCTCGAAGCCAGATGGATGCCAAAAGCAACAGGTGATTGGCATTCGCTCGCGTGGATGCCCTTGCCCAAGGAGGCAATCATGACCGCAACGCCGTCCCGGCGTGACTACAGCCTGATCGGCCGCGACGCTAAGCTCGCCGTGGAAAACGGCCTGTCGGCGGCCGAATGGTATCACACCGATATTCCCCGCAAGCAGATGAAGGAGCTGATGCAGCGCTCCGACGGCCCGGCCATCCGCGATACAGCGATCTGGATTGCCGCGCTGGTCATCAGCGGCGCCGGCGGCGCCTGGTTCTGGGGCACCTGGTGGTGCGTGCCGCTCTTCTTCGTCTATGGCGTCCTCTATGGTTCGTCCACCGATTCACGCTGGCACGAATGCGGACATGGCACGGCGTTCCGGACGCAATGGATGAATGATGCGGTCTATCAGATCGCCTGCTTCATGATCATGCGCAATCCGGTAACCTGGCGCTGGAGCCACACGCGTCATCACACCGACACCATTATCGTCGGCCGCGACCCGGAAATCTCGGTCATGCGGCCGCCGGACCTGGTGCGCGCCATTCTCGGTTTTGTCGGCGTGCTCGATGCCTGGCATGCGATGAGCGACATGCTGCGCAACGCCGCCGGCAACATCAGCGCGGCCGAAAAGACCTTCATTCCGGAGCAGGAGCAGAAGAAGGCGATCCGCATTGCCCGCATCTGGGCGACGATCTATGCCGCGACCATCGCGCTGGCGCTGTATTTCGGCTCGTTCCTGCCCTTGATGCTGGTTGGCCTGCCGAGGCTCTATGGCGCCTGGCATCACGTCATGGTCGGCCTGCTGCAGCATGGCGGCCTTGCCGACAACGTCACCGACCATCGGCTGAACAGCCGCACCGTCTATATGAACCCGATCAGCCGTTTCATCTACTGGAACATGAACTATCATGTGGAGCATCACATGTTCCCCATGGTGCCCTACCATGCGCTGCCGAAGCTGCATGCGCTGATCAAGCACGACCTGCCGGCGCCGACCCCGTCGATCCTGGCGGGCTATCGCGAGATGATCCCGGTCTTCCTGCGCCAGCTGCGCAACGAGGATTATTTCCTGAAGCGCGAATTGCCGCCCACCGCACGGCCGTACCGCGAGGAATTCCACAACGACGCCGTCGCCGTCGCGGCGGAGTGACGGTGGGATCGAGATTTGCCGGGAGGACTGAATGAGCGACTGGGTCGAGGCCTGTGCTGCTGATGATATCGATGAAGAGGACGTGATGCGCTTCGATCATGGCGGACGTACCTTCGCCATCTATCGCAGCCCGGACGACGAGTACTTCGCCACAGACGGCCTCTGCACGCATGAGAAGGTGCATCTGGCCGACGGTCTGGTGATGGACGACATCATCGAATGTCCCAAGCACAATGGCCGCTTCAACTACAAGACGGGTGCGGCCAGGGGCGCGCCGGTCTGCGTCAACCTCAGGACCTATCCGGTCAAGGTCGACGCCGGCAAAGTCCTCGTTCAGATCGGGTGACGGATATGGCGCGGGGAATGGTCATCATCGGGGCCGGCGAATGCGGCGGGCGGGCCGCCCTTGGATTGCGCGATCTCGGCTATGACGGGCCGGTGACGCTGGTCGGCGACGAACCGCATCTGCCTTACGAACGGCCGCCTTTGTCCAAGGATGCGATGGCCAGCGACGCGCCGGAAATCAAGGCAATCGCCAGCGACGAGATGCTGGCCGAAAAGTCGATCCGGCATATCCATTCCGTCCAGGCCGTGGCGATCGATCGCGCGGCGTATACGGTGCGTCTGTCGGACGGTTCGGTCCTGCCCTACGACAAGCTGCTGCTGGCCACCGGCTCGACCCCGCGCAAACTGCCGATGCCCGGTCTCGGCGCGCGCTGCGTCTATCTCAGGACCTTCGCCGACGCGCTGGCCATTCGCGCCCATCTCAGTGCCGGCAACCGCATCGCCATCGTCGGCGGCGGCTTCATCGGCCTTGAACTCGCCGCCGCCGCCCGTAAGCTCGGCGCCACGGTCACTGTCATCGAGGCACAGCCGCGCATTCTGATGCGCGGCGTGCCGACCGAGATTGCCGAAATCGTTCACCAGGCGCACATCGCCGAGGACGTCAAGATCCTGTGCGGTGACGGCATTGCGGCCATCGTCGATGACGGCAAGGAAGTGCGCGTGTCGCTTGCGGGCGGACGGGAAATCGCAGCCGATCTCGCCATCATCGGCATCGGCGCCGTCCCGGTGACAGGGCTCGCGGCCGAAGCGGGCCTGGCCTTAGACAACGGCATTGCCGTCGACGCTGAATTGCGCACGAGCGACCCCGACATCTTCGCCGCCGGCGACTGCTGTTCATTCCCGCTCGCCGTCTATGGCGGTCGCCGCGTGCGGCTGGAAGCTTGGCGCAACGCACAGGAACAAGGCGCGCTGGCTGCGAGAAACATGCTGGGTGCCGGCGAGGCGCATGCGGCGGTGCCGTGGTTCTGGTCGGATCAGTATGGCCTGTCCCTGCAGATCGCTGGTCTAGCGGACGAAGGCCGTTCTGTCGTCCGCCGCGATCTCGGCGACGGCGCCTTCATCCTCTTCCATTTGGCGCAGGACGGCAGGCTGGTGGCGGCCAGCGGCATCGGCCCCGGCAATGCGGTCGCCCGCGACATCAGGCTGGCCGAAATGCTGATCGGCAAGCAGGCCAAGCCCGCGCCGGAGGCATTGGAATCGCAGGCCGTCAAGCTGAAGTCGTTGCTGGCGGCCTGAACGGCCGCGCCACCTTGTGGATGTCGGCGCCGCCCCTCATCTGCCTGCCGGCATCTTTGTAACTTGTCATTTGCCGAATCCGTTATGATGGCGGGAGCGGTGGCGGACGAGAGGCCGACGCAT
>NZ_VFVX01000072.1:0-4138 GCF_006442395.1 Mesorhizobium sp. B2-3-5
GTTCATCTGCAATATCTGGACAAAAGAGCCTGAGCGCTTCAGACTCAATCCAATCCATCAAATGCCGGGACTAAACAACTAGAGGCCGCCATGCCGACGTATCACATCGAGGAAATGGAAAACGGCGAGGTCGTGCGAGCCCATCTCGCCAAAGGTGCAACCGCCGTCGAGGCGTTAAAACATGTCGTTGATCGGCCTGTATCACCTGGAGCCAGACAACCACGTTGGTTTCGTGTCGTCGATGAAAGTCAGCGCATAATCCACGAATTTAGCTTCGACTGATTTTCGGTACGTCCCGATTCCCGCTGAATACGCATCTCTTTCAGCTTAGCCGTCTTTGCATCACGCGCTTGCCGTTCCGCGTCTTGGATTGCCCTGGATTCGCGGTCCGCTCTTGCAATCTTCTCCTTGTCGATCGATCGGCGTTTCATGCTAGCGCCTCCCTACGAATTTTGAGCCCAAAAAATGTATTTTGCTCAAAAAGGTTCCGCATCTTATTTGATGGTGACGGCGCAAGTTGGTCGGAAGCCGGAACAAGCGAACCGAGGAGGGAGCCATGCAACTCCACACGCGTGGGTTGGAGATGGTCTACGAGCTTTCGACTGCCGCTGACCACCTTCAATCAATGAAAGAGGAGGACGTGATCGCGCTGCTCCGAGAAGCGTCTGCCGTGCTCGCTGAACTGCTAAAGCGAGACGTCCCGAAAGAGCGTCAGTCCTAGCGCTGAGTTCGCAGCATACCTGGAGTGCCCCGCAAGCGAACGACGCCCCGCCAGTCCGCCCGCCGACGGGGGCGTCGCCCAAAGGACCGTTGAAGGACTGACGATCCATCTCCCGAACTTGGCGATAGCGGAGATGTTCCGAACGCATCGCATTGGCTGACTGAGCTTGGCCCACGCTCTGGGCAGGAGGCGCGGGCCGGTCAAGTTTGCCTTGGCCAGCAGCGCGTCTTGGGGTCGCATCGCCGCCGCAATCGTATAGCGGCCTGTCCAGTCGTAGCCGTGTTTGGTGATCAGCCGTATCCCATCTTCATTCTTAATCACCTGGTTGCGGTACCCATCGGATTTGATCTCATGGACACTCATCGCCCTTCGCCAGTCTGCCATGCAGACCGAGACCGACACGACCGTCGTTGTTCACCCTGGCGTGTACCAACCTAGTGCCTTCAAACGGATGATGTCGAACACCTATTTCTAGCCGCCATTATACTTTGGCCCTACGCTCTCGCTTTGTCTCTTCCCGTCCTTCAAGACTGACCTCATTCATATCCATGCGCCAGCGTGCTCACGCGTGGGCTAGAGAGCTCCCGAGGGTTGCGGCATGTCACGCGTGGCCAGCAGCCGGCACGCGCTGCAATACTCTGATCGGCGGCTGAACACGATTTAGGAGGCAGAAATGGATGCGAACAAATAACTGACAGCCGAGGAGGTTTCGGAGCGCTATCGCGAAGCTATCTCAGTCGGGACCTCGCGCAACTGGCGTGCCAAGAAAATCGGTCCGACCTTCATCAAGGTAGGCAAGACGTTTTGTATCCCATCGACAAGCTTGACGCGTGGGATCAAAAAAACTTGGTGGCATGTCGGGCATCAAACGGAGTCACCATGGTCCTCGATGAGGAATCATGATGATCACGCGCCGCTCTAATTGAAGCAGCCGCATGAATTCCGGCGAGGGATGAACATGCACTTGGCCGATGAACTGGCCCGGTAGGTGCTGCTTGATTATCTTCGGCATGTTCATCGCCAGACGCAATCCACGATCTCCCCCGCACCAGGCGATCGGGATTTCTGCTTCGACGATTGCCGGCTTCCCGATCGCGGCGATGATCGGACCCATTTCCGGACCGGGGTCATGAGAGTTATAGACGTGAGGCGCAGCCGACCTTGACAACGTAAGGAAATTTCCTTACTTGCGTGGGAGATTGAATTTGGAGCCAGCCATGGGCGCGCTGCTGAAAGAAGAAAGCACCATTACCGCGAAGGGTCAGACGACCGTTCCCAAAGCTGTCAGGCAGGCTTTGGGCGTGGATTATGGCGGGCGCATCGCCTTTTTCGTCGATGACCAGCGCCGGGTCTATGTCGAGAAGGCGACCGAAGAGACCAGCGATCCAGTTGTCGATCGCTTTCTTGAATTTCTGGCGAAAGACATGACCAAGCACCCGGGCACGTCCGTTGTCGCGCTGCCCGCTAGCCTGCGGGATCGCATGGCGGCGCTTGTCGGGGACATGGACGTTGACCTCCATGCCGAGATCGACGGGGACGTCGCACTCTAGCCATGCTCACCGTCAATGGCTGGACCATTCTCGCGCATCCCCTCTTTCTCGATCAGTTGGAAAAGCTGACCGAGGCCGTCGAGGCGTTAAAGGCAAAGAAGCCGGATGAATACCAGAAGAACGCGAGCACCAAGCTTTTGGCCGCCTTGAACAAGCTTGTGTTCCAGACGATCCCGGCCGATCCGACCGCAACCGTCTACCGGCAAGGCTCGACGCTCGGTGAGGCGCATAAGCACTGGTTCCGGGCGAAATTCGGCAACGGTCGCTTTCGCCTGTTCTTCCGCTACGACTCGACCGCAAAAGTCATCATCTTCGCTTGGGTGAACGATGAAATCACCTTGCGAACCTATGGCGCGAAGACCGACGCCTACAAGATTTTCAAGGGGATGCTGGCGGATGGCAACCCGCCCGGCGATTGGGACGCGCTTCATAAGGCCACGTCCGATCCGGCCGTAGTCGACCGGCTGGAAAAAGCCTCGCCCCCGAATCCCTGACGAATATAGTGTTGAACGCTGATGGCGTTGCCCTTCGGACTGTGCTTCCGGCTGCGCCGGAATCACGCCAGCGGCGCGTTTCCGCCATTCGGTTTCATTGGCTAACGCAACCGGACGGCGACCAGAATCGGGCTCGTTTCCTCGGCATGAAGGGTATCGAGGATCGCCTCGGGATCGGTCATAACCGACGCCTCCAGATGCACCGCACATGGCGAAACCCCGTCCACACCGGACGGGGCCTTTTTTTGTCGAGCCGATTTCACTCTGCGGCGCGACCAGATGAGGGAGAACTCGCCCTGCGTTTCCGTCTCGACGACACTCGCATAGATCTGAGCGGGGAAGCTCGGATCGGTGGCACTGGCGAAGATGCGGTGGTCCGGGCCCTTTTCGTTGTCGCCTTCGGCGGGGACGAAATCGACCGTCTTGACGTCAAGGTTGAGGGTCTTGACCGAGCCCTTGAAGCCCTTTGCGGTGCTGGTGAACATGCCGATGATGGCCATTGTGGTGGTTCCTTCGGTTTGCTCGTTGCAGCTGCAGAGGGTCGGGGCTTTCGCGGAACTAACCGTTCTTCGCAAGAAAGCGAGCTTCCCGCAGGATCGATGCGCGATCGAGACCGACCAGCGAGACTATGTCACGGATTTGCTGTTCGGTAGCGCCAGATTCCCGGGCAAGGTCGCGCACGACTTGGGCCGTCAGAGTGGAACGCTCCGGCTCGTTCGCCATGCCATCCGATGCCTCATTAATGGGCAGGAGTGCGCTGGTCGCTCCCAAGCATCAACGCCCGATAATGTGCTGTTGACGATTAATCTTTGTACGCTTCCGTACAGAACTTAGCGAGTCAATTCGACGAGATGCTCGGAGGCCGGCGAGCCGTCAACCCCCGTCAACCCCTCGGCCTTGTAGCTGTCCTTGGCGGTGTAGGGATGCCGTCGAGCCGCCCGAGCGTCCTGCCCTCGCGGCGGCGCCGGTCCGAAGCTTCGGCCTCCTCGAACATCTTCGGGTTGAGGATGGGCACGGCGTTGAGTGCGATGCCGTGGCGGTCGTAATGGGCGATGCGCCTGAGAAAAGCGGCCACCACTTCGACGCTGGTGACGGTGCCGTCTTCCAGCGCGCGGCGCAGATCGGCGATCGAGGCTTCGACTAGGCGGCGGGTGGGCATGGTGGAGTGGGACGCTGATTGGTAGGTTTATCTGTCCGCCGAGGATGACGGGGGGCACGTAAGTTGTACAGTTGAGTTCGTCAGACTGGACGCGCCGGTGCGACAGCGCCCCTGTCACCTTCGACGACAATGGGGACTAGAGCAGAATCTGATCACTCAGGCTCGTAACCTGCGGCGCTGAAGTAGTTTGTGCATTCCTCGGCGGTGAAGCGGG
>NZ_VFVX01000073.1:0-4091 GCF_006442395.1 Mesorhizobium sp. B2-3-5
CATCGACAATCCGTTCGGCACGAGATTGTCACCCATGTCTTAGGTACGCTCTGTCACCCATGTCTCCGGGCCGTACATTGGTGTCGTTGATCTGTTGCATGAGACTCAAACCCGCGACACTGGAAACCGTTCCCTGGGGCCGCCCCGCGCAGGAGAACACCGGCAACACGACCCGCGCGATAGGCATGCAGAATCGTGGTATGATTCGCGTCATGGGCAAGAAGGCGAAGCACAAAGCAAGGCTGGCGATCATTACACCGCCGTTGGATGACGAGGTTCAGAGGAAGCCGGCTACTATGCCCGCATGTGCGGGATTACCCCAGAAGAAGTCTTGCGGATAATCGGATAATCAAAGAGGCCAACCGTTCGAAGTCGCCAAAGGGCCTCACGGTTGTGCCTATCTCAGGCCCGTAGGGGCAACCGTAGTGCCACTCCAAGAGGAAAGCGAATTCCGCTACTCGACCTTCACGTTGATCGTAACGCTGTAGGATGCGCCATCATATGTGTGTACCGACAGGTCGATCTGGTCCTGGCCTTTGAACCCTGGCAGCGACCGGTATAGCACTTTTATGCCGTCCACCTTCCGGAAATTGCATTTCCATCGAATGTTGCTTTTGATGAAGTGGGGAAACGTCTTCGCATTGACGATGGAGACTTTCCCGTGGCTCGGTCCGGAAACCGCCTTCAGATCGACCGGGCCCGCGTTTGAGCAGTCGGGGTTAACGCTAGCCCCGTCGTAGACGTTGATTTCCTTCCCCGAAAGCGCCGTTCTTGTAAGGGTTTTCGAGTTCCCCCATGCAGCGGCCTGGACTGCCCCAAGTCCCACAAAAACAAGCGCGATCACAACAGCAGTAACGCGGTAGACCATTTTTGTTGCCCCTTCGTTGAAGTAGATCTCCCCGCGTTTTTAGACGTGCCATGGCGAAACGCCATGTGTCGTGCCATCAAATGATTGTTATTGGCAAAAGAGACTCGAACCGGTCGCCAGGACGGCGCGGGCAGCAAGGCGGCCCGGCATCTTTGGCGGGGACCAGGAAGGTGCCGGGCCTAACCGGCGGGGGTGTTGGGGTGAACGTGCCACCGGCTGCTGGTATATATATGCGTCCGCGCTAATAGATGAAATGCGAACGAATGGATAATGCTTGGAACCCAATAAGACGACCCTCGAACGCGCTTTCGAACTAGCCCGATCAGGCAAGTGCAACGATTTGACCAGCCTTCGTCAGCAGCTGAAATCCGAGGGCTATGATCTTCGGCAACTGGAAGGCAGAGCGCTCTTGAGGCAGTTGCAGGCGCTCATTACAGCCGCTGCGCCGCCAGCGTAAGCTGGCTCAGACCTCAGGGAGATTCCAGGCACTCCGCGTTTCTCCATGGCGCTTAGTGTTGATGTTGACGCCTGCGCTTCGCAATTGAGCGACGGCCGTTTATCTTTCATTTACCATATTAGGCCACGCTTAAAAGCGGACATGGTAGGTGTTGCGTCCATGGCTAGGCCCCGGGAACGACCCAGTTCCGGGGCTTTTCCTTTGCGGCCTATGGCTGGGTATCGTCCGGCGCACGGGTGACCTGGATAACCGTCAGTTTCGAAAATCTCTCGACCGCAAGCTGTTGAATGAACCATTGGGCATGTTCGCCCCATTCGGCAGGCGAGACATTGTTTTCGCGGACAGACTGCATGAACGCCTCGCGAAGCGCGTCGAGATCGAAGATGGAAATATCCCTACCAAGCATATACGGAATATGACGGCCAAAGCCGGGGCTTCAAGGGAGCGATTGCAAAAGCAGTTAATGCCGGGCGACGCCGTTCATTCGATGGAACTGGATAGGCGCGGTGAAGGGCTTATGTCCGGGTGATCGTATGCTAGCCGTATCCGCTGGCCTTCAGCATACGACAGGGCGTATTTTTCCAGTTCAAATGCTCGGGTAAGTTCTTGGTCGTGTTCCGTGACGCGGACTAACCATTCGCCACAAGCTTCCGCCAACTCGACACGGGCGACAACATTGCGGAACGGAACCACGTTATCCATCGCATGCCTCCCCAGAGAGCAAGGGTAACGTCCGTGTTTATAAGGCCACCGAAATCACCAGATCAAGTGAGAATCAGAGTCCGATTTCGTACCAATCGGGAGTGCCGGCTTATCAGGACCAGCCGGCCGGGGTCTGGGCCGCAGTTGGTGTTCACGTCCGGCCCGCGAAGCCCGAGCGGGCGCTTGTGCTCGATGATCCCCGGATCGGGGGGGCCTCGCGTTACACACGAAACGCATCTTACACCTGTTTGAGGCGCACGCCTCGACCTTGGGTCGATGACTGGCCGTCCTCAAGAAGCTCTACCCCGGCGACTTTGAACGCTTCCCGTATCGCCTCCATAGTATCGAGCCGGCCGCGAACGATTTCTTTTCCCCATCCCTCGAAATTTCGGATCGTGTTTATCCCGACGCCAGCGGCATCGGCCAAGCCCTTTTGATCCATTCCGGCCAGCGCGCGAGCTGCCTTTATTTGGTTTCCTGTGACTGGCATCGCAGCTATCGACGCTATCATGGCGCTGCCCGAAACCACGATGGCCGGGGTCATGATAAAGGCGCAAGCGCTGCAAGCCTGGGGCCACGCTGGGAGCGTCTTCTTACGCCCGAGGCGGCTTGGGCGCCGAGCCTCGCCGCTACCGTGTTGCGGCTGGCAGGGGAGGCGCAATCGTGAGCCGCCTCATCACTCAAGGCGATGTGTCCGCCCGGCGGAGAAGCATCGATGGAATGCTTGACGATCTGCCTCCCGAGGCGGCTGACCGCCTTCTGACGCAGATCAAGCAGCGTTTGGACCATGTTTTGTCGATGCGAAGCGAGGGCGCGACCTCGGACGAGATCAGGGGTTGGCTCGCCAGAATGCGGGAAGCTTGGATCGCCGGAGAGGACGTGATGCCATGAATGTGCGCGCGAACCCTTCCGACTTTCTGCCGCTGTCACCAACTCGGCGCCAGCGCATCGAGCGCACGGTTGAAATGCTCGTCGCGCTACTCGACGCCATGGACGGCGAACGGGTCTGCTGAGCTTATCGACGGGTAGTTAGCGTCGTCGAATCTTTCCGAGTCGCGCCAAACTTCTCCCATCATGAAATCAATATTTTTACTTGGGCTAAATCTGTATGCATTTTCAAAATAACGCGGCACCTCTTCGTAGTCATGGGATTTGATAAACCCAGCTATATCTGCACTCAAAAACGATTTGGGCTTGATCGTGATTCAAGCTTCGGATGGAACGATTCGTGCTGACGGACGCCCAATGGGCGAAGATGGAACCGCATTGTCTGGGTAAGCCGACGGACCCTGGACGAAGCGGGAGCGATAATCGCCGCTTCGTCGAAGCCGTGCTTTGGATTGTGCGGACGGGAAGCCCGTGGCGCGATCTGCCGGCCCTGTTCGGAAACTGGAATACCGTCTTCAAGCGATACCGCGAATTGGGTCAAAGCCGATGTTTTCATAAGGCTTTTTGACGCTTGCTCGGACCAGCCGGACATGGAATACGCCATGGTCGACGCCACCATCGTCAAGGTCCACCGCCACGGCCAGGGCGCAAAAGGGGGACTCAGAGCCAGGCCATAGGCCGCTCCAAAGGCGGCATGACGACCAAGATCCTCGCGCTCACCGACGCACTCGGCAATCTCGTTCGCTTCGTTCTCCTGCCCGGCCATCGCTTCGATACCGTTGGCGTCGCACCGCTCATCGATGGCCTCTCCTTCGAAGCGCTGATCGCCGACAAGGCCTTCGATAGCAATCACATCATCACCGATCTGAACGAGCGCGGCGCCAAGATCGTCATCTCCCAGCATCCGCGACGCACGTTTCCCCTCCCGGTCGACACCGAAATGTACAAATGGCGCCATCTCATCGAGAACTTCTTCTGCAAACTCAAAGAGTTCAAGCGCATCGCAATGCGCGCCGACAAAACCGACCAGAGCTTCGCAGCCATCATCCTTCTCGCCGCCGCCGTCATCAACCCGCGATGAATCTCAACAAGCCTTAGTTGTTTCATCCCGACCTTTAATGGTGCATTATTTTCCCTGGAGTGGAAGGAGGCACTATGGGCCAGGTTCTGCATGGG
>NZ_VFVX01000074.1:0-3916 GCF_006442395.1 Mesorhizobium sp. B2-3-5
GGCCTTTGCGAGGCTTCGCCTCGGGGTCACCAGCTCGTTACTGGCGGAGCGCGGTCTTTAGGGCTTGTAGCTCAGTTGGTTAGAGCGCGCGCTTGATAAGCGTGAGGTCGGAGGTTCAAGTCCTCCCAGGCCCACCATCACCAGTGCAACCCCGAAGGGTTGTCGCTGCCGGTCAATGCCGGACACTATCAGGGGCCGTAGCTCAGCTGGGAGAGCGCCTGCTTTGCAAGCAGGATGTCGTCGGTTCGATCCCGTCCGGCTCCACCACTCGCGCGATCCGCAGGATTGTCGCGTCTTCTGTGAAAGAAGTGGTGTCGAGCAGGGATGCGGCAGCGATGAAAAGTCATTCGTAAAAAGAGTTTGCGGCGAGCGTGATGCTCACCGCCTGTTCTGGTTGACATCGTAAAGAGAAGATTTGTTCGAACTTCATTGGTCGCAAGACCGATGATTTGTCGCTGGAGACGCTCAATCTCCGGCATATGATGGGTTTGCCTAACCGCGCCCTCGAACCGATCTCGAGAAGCTGGTCTTTTTGTGCCAATGACATCGAACCAAATCCCGCACGGGATCTGGTTCAGGCGACGATCTCTTCGAGATCGCGCGGACGCCGGCCTCGCAAGGGGAAGGCTGAAGCGACGATTTCTTCGAAATCGCGCGGATGGGCATTGGCAATGAGAACGATCAAGTGTCTTAAGGGCAATTGGTGGATGCCTTGGCATGCACAGGCGATGAAGGACGTGATACGCTGCGATAAGCTACGGGGAGGTGCGAATACCCTTTGATCCGTAGATTTCCGAATGGGGAAACCCACCTAAGGTGCTTGGAAAATCAGAGCAGCCCAGAAGGCCGCAAGGCCGACTTGCTGCTGTGGTTTCCAAGTATCGATAATAGGTAACTTATCCTGAATACATAGGGATAAAGTGGCGAACGCGGGGAACTGAAACATCTAAGTACCCGTAGGAAAGGACATCAACCGAGACTCCGGAAGTAGTGGCGAGCGAACCCGGACCAGGCCAGTGGCGATTGAGAGACAAGCGGAACCTTCTGGAAAGTAGGGCCATAGTGGGTGACAGCCCCGTACGCGTAATGCGATCAATCGTCCTCGAGTAAGGCGGGACACGTGAAATCCTGTCTGAAATTGGGGGGACCACCCTCCAAGCCTAAGTACTCGTGCATGACCGATAGCGAACTAGTACCGTGAGGGAAAGGTGAAAAGCACCCCGACAAGGGGAGTGAAAGAGTACCTGAAACCGATTGCCTACAAACAGTGGGAGCCCGCAAGGGTGACCACGTACCTTTTGTATAATGGGTCAGCGACTTAGTGTGACGAGCAAGCTTAAACCGGTAGGTGTAGGCGCAGCGAAAGCGAGTCTGAACAGGGCGTTCAGTTCGTCGCATTAGACCCGAAACCGAGTGATCTAGCCATGAGCAGGTTGAAGGTAAGGTAACACTTACTGGAGGACCGAACCCATAACTGTTGCAATAGTTCGGGATGACTTGTGGCTAGGGGTGAAAGGCCAATCAAACTCGGAAATAGCTGGTTCTCCGCGAAATCTATTTAGGTAGAGCGTCGACCGAATACCCCAGGGGGTAGAGCACTGGATGGGCTAGGGGTCCTCACCGGATTACCAAACCTAACCAAACTCCGAATACCTGGGAGTACTAGTCGGCAGACACACGGCGGGTGCTAACGTCCGTCGTGAAAAGGGAAACAACCCTGACCTACAGCTAAGGTCCCCAAGTTATGGCTAAGTGGGAAAGGATGTGAGGATCCCAAAACAACCAGGATGTTGGCTTAGAAGCAGCCATCATTTAAAGAAAGCGTAACAGCTCACTGGTCTAAATAAGGGTCTTTGCGCCGAAAATGTAACGGGGCTAAAGCCATACACCGAAGCTTAGGGTTCGTGAGCAATCACGAGCGGTAGCGGAGCGTTCTGTAAGCTGATGAAGCCATACCCGTGAGGGGTGGTGGAGGTATCAGAAGTGCGAATGCTGACATGAGTAACGTAAGGGGAGTGAGAGACTCCCCCGCCGAAAGACCAAGGGTTCCTGCTTAAAGCTAATCTGAGCAGGGTTAGCCGGCCCCTAAGACGAGGCGGAAACGCGTAGTCGATGGGAACCACGTTAATATTCGTGGGCTTGGAGGTAGTGACGGATCACACAAGTTGTCCAATCTTATCGGATTGAACGGGCAGCGGAGTGGTTCCAGGAAATAGCTCCTCCTTATAAACCGTACCCGAAACCGACACTGGTGGTCTGGTAGAGTATACCAAGGCGCTTGAGAGAACTATGCTGAAGGAACTCGGCAAATTGCACGCGTAACTTCGGAAGAAGCGTGACCCTTTTCTGCGCAAGCAGAGGAGGGTGGCACAGACCAGGGGGTAGCGACTGTTTATCAAAAACACAGGGCTCTGCGAAGCCGCAAGGCGACGTATAGGGTCTGACGCCTGCCCGGTGCTGGAAGGTTAAGAGGAGGGGTGCAAGCTCTGAATCGAAGCCCCAGTAAACGGCGGCCGTAACTATAACGGTCCTAAGGTAGCGAAATTCCTTGTCGGGTAAGTTCCGACCTGCACGAATGGCGTAACGACTTCCCCGCTGTCTCCAGCATAGACTCAGTGAAATTGAATTCCCCGTGAAGATGCGGGGTTCCTGCGGTTAGACGGAAAGACCCCGTGCACCTTTACTATAGCTTTACATTGGCATTCGTAGTGGCATGTGTAGGATAGGTGGTAGGCTTTGAAACCTGGGCGCCAGCTCAGGTGGAGCCACCCTTGAAATACCACCCTTATTACTATGGATGTCTAACCGCGGCCCGTTATCCGGGTCCGGGACAATGTATGGTGGGTAGTTTGACTGGGGCGGTCGCCTCCTAAAGAGTAACGGAGGCGCGCGATGGTGGGCTCAGAACGGTCGGAAATCGTTCGCTGAGTGCAATGGCATAAGCCTGCCTGACTGCGAGACTGACAAGTCGAGCAGAGACGAAAGTCGGTCATAGTGATCCGGTGGTCCCGCGTGGAAGGGCCATCGCTCAACGGATAAAAGGTACGCCGGGGATAACAGGCTGATGACCCCCAAGAGTCCATATCGACGGGGTTGTTTGGCACCTCGATGTCGACTCATCGCATCCTGGGGCTGGAGCAGGTCCCAAGGGTATGGCTGTTCGCCATTTAAAGCGGTACGTGAGTTGGGTTCAGAACGTCGTGAGACAGTTCGGTCCCTATCTGCCGTGGGTGTAGGAATATTGAAAGGATCTGTCCCTAGTACGAGAGGACCGGGATGGACGGATCTCTGGTGGACCTGTTGTGGCGCCAGCCGCATAGCAGGGTAGCTATATCCGGACGGGATAACCGCTGAAGGCATCTAAGCGGGAAACCCACCTTAAAACGAGTATTCCCTGAGAACCGTGGAAGACGACCACGTTGATAGGCCGGGTGTGGAAGAGCGGCAACGCTTGAAGCTTACCGGTACTAATAGTTCGATCGGCTTGATCGTTCTCATTCCTTATGCCCATTTGACAAAGTCAAATGGTCTTACCAGCGCTCACGCATGAGCGGCCCCTCTGGGGCCAAAGCTTAAGCGAGGGCGCCGGAAACCGGCGACGCGCAGTCGCGCTTGCGGGCTTTGCCCGAAGCAACCTGCAAAAGCATCGCCTTGGCACGGAAAGACAGGCAACGGCACAGCCGGATGGCGAGCAGGTATCTCCTACTCACTATTCCCTGCTGCCTAATCCCTAACCCAGCTTCTCGAATAACGTGCGTTTTGCCGACCTGGTGGTTATGGCGGAGCGGCTGCACCCGATCCCATTCCGAACTCGGCCGTGAAACGCTCCAGCGCTGATGGTACTTCGTCTCAAGACGCGGGAGAGTAGGTCGCTGCCAGGTCTGCTAAACGCACGTTTGATCCGCACATCGTGCTT
>NZ_VFVX01000075.1:0-2458 GCF_006442395.1 Mesorhizobium sp. B2-3-5
ACCTGGGACGAGGCCAACCGGCTGAAGACGGTCACGCTCGCCTCCAACACCGTCAACCTCGTCTACGGTCCTGACGGGGCGCGGGCGAAGAAAGCCTCGTCCTTCGCCACCACGCTCTATCCCGACACGTCCGTCGAGATCGATCCGGCGACACCGGGAGCGGAGGTCTACACCCGCTATCCGCATCCCGACATCAAGGTCACCGGCACGGCCAAATTCTTCCTGCACAGGGATCACCTGGCCTCGGTGCGCATGGTCACCGATGGCACGGGCTCAATCACCGAAGCCACCAACTACGCCAGCTATGGCGAACGCCTCAACACCGGCTTCCAGACGCAGAAGAGCTACATCGGCGAGCGCTTCGATCCCGAGACCGGACTGCTCTACCTCAATGCCAGGTACATGGATCCCGTGCTGGGACGATTCATCTCGCCAGATGACTGGGATCCAACCAAGGAAGGTGTCGGCACCAATCGATATGCCTATGCGCTGAACGATCCGATCAACAAAAATGACCAGAATGGGCATGGGTGGGAAAGCTTATTTGGAAACGGAGGTGTCTTTAGTGGTGGCCCAGCGGCAGAAGCCGGCAGGGCATACTTTAGCAACCAAGCCGACATATCAGGGCGCGCGGGCGTCGAGGCGGCCGTTGACACAGGAAAAGCTATACTATCGGCCACACCTGCTGGAGATATACAATCGGTATACGAAGGGATACGGGACAAAGACATAGGCAAAGTAGCGCTAGGAGTCGTCGGGCTCGCGTTTAGCGCGACCTTGCCCGAGGAGAAAGTAGGAGCTACAATAGCTAAGAATGGGTTAAAAACGGCCGAAAAAGAGGCATCGTTGTTATTGAACCCATCAATAAATATTAGCAAGAAAGGTCTTAAACATACTATAGATCGCCATACTATTAACGGGATTGCAACATACGCCGGCAAAAGCAAATTCAACAGTGGCGAAAATGTAGAATCCCTTATTGATTTAGCGACGCAACAAAAGGCAGTTGTTCAACCCAATGGGAATTCCGTTCGTACCTTTGACGTTAATAGAGATATAGGAATTGATAGAGCGACAGGACAACAGACATCAATAATGTCCGTAGTTACTAATCCGAAAGGCGAGTTGGTGACAGCCTTTCCAGGGAGGCCATAAGATCTAAGATGTCGCTCGATTTTTCAGTTCTCAATGCGAATGGCAGCCCGGAACGATCGGTTTCTCTGGGTGTCGAGCTTCACCATCAGCTCTTGACAGTAGCAAAATCACAGGGACTGGACGAAATCCTTAGATTTGATGATTACTATGAGGATGCGGAGGTTCCATGCGACAAAATTCCCAATCTCATGCGGCAAATTAGCGTTTTAAGCGGCGCTACCACTTCATCAGAGCTCAGAACTTTTCTTGAAAAGTTGACGGAACTGGGAGGATTTGCCCTATCAAATAGAAGGACCATAATCGCGATATCAGATTAATTAAAATAACTAAATTTTGGTTTGGAGTGATAGCGAAGTCTACTTAGCTCGTAGGGCAATGCAGACAACGATCTTCTGCATCTAGGATTGGCTGTATGGCCGGCCCTCGCATATCTTATCGCCCATCATCACTTCGGCCACAAATAAGTCCAATGCGTCTCGTGCGCCGCCTGCCAACACCACAAACCTGTAACTAATCACCTCCATCTCCCCTTACTTCACGCACCTTTTCGGCCAGCGCAGTAAACTCCACCTTTGCACCCGGCCGAGAATCGGCTGTTGCATGCGGGGTGGGCTGTTGTGGTGACGTATAAAGCGCAGGTCCTGGATGGGTTCGACTGGTGGCGCGATGAAATTGCGCGCCGTCTGGTGGAGCCTTGTCCGCGGACCAGAACAGCCAATAATGTCGGATTGGATCATCGGCATCGCCAATGACGGCATCCGCGTGCATGCGGCGGGCTGGCCGGAATTCCAGTCGCGGCCCCTGGACATCGATGCGACCTCGGACGAGATCGCAGTGCAACTGCGAAGCGGGGCGTCGGCATCCGTTCGTTGCGTCCGCAGCTCTTCTCCTGAAACGGGAGCTTGGCGCGTGGCGGTTGTCTTGGCAAGCTGGAACACCTGCTGAATACCGGCGCCCTGCGACTCCTGCGATCCCTTGGATGGAAGTCCTGGCGGCGACTGCCGTTGGACATGAATTCTCCAGCCCCACTAGCAAACAAGACTGTGGATTCTTCTTTGATCACGAAAACGTGTCATATTCTATAATTGGAGGAAGAGTATCGATAAGCAATTGGCTCGGGGGGACTCATGAAGCGGTTGCTTGTTGTCGCGGCGGTGCTTGCCGCTGGTGTATTCGGCGCGGATATTTCTGCTGTTTCTTATATTAGCGGAAGTGCAGGCATAGTAGCGCTGGCGCAGCAGCTGCCGAGTTCCCCGCCCGTTTCTGGAGCGCCGTCGGGCGGCTTCGGCAATGGCGGGGCGGC
>NZ_VFVX01000077.1:0-2132 GCF_006442395.1 Mesorhizobium sp. B2-3-5
GCATGGTGTCACCCTCGTGCTCGACCGGCGGCACCCATGCGACGGAGAATGAAAGCTATCGCCGCATTGCGCTGAACGGTACCACCAACGAATGGAAGGTGACGGATCGCGACGGCACGGTCTCGACCTTCCGCTCGGTGGCGGCTGTCGCCGGCATCACAGTTTCCCCGACCAATCCGGATGGGCACGGCGGCACCGTTCCTAACCCAGCCTATGATCTTGCCATGAGCTACCGCTGGCTCTTGACTTCTGTGATCGACACCAATGGCAACACCGTCACTTACAGCTACACCTGCCCGGCGAGCCCGGTCTGCTATCCGGCGAGCGTCACCTATAACGGCACCAGCGTCACCTTCTACTACGAGACCCGTCCGGATATGATCCTGATGGGCAATGGCCGCGACATCTCCGAGACCAGCCAGCGCATCAAGACGATCGGCATCACAGTCAGCGGCGCGGTGCGCGGCGCCTACAAGCTGACCTATGACCAGGCGCCGTTCTCCAACACCTCGCGGCTGACCCAGGTCACCCGCTACGGCATCGACGCCACCATCGCCGCCGACGGCACCATCACCGGCGGCACCGCCAAGATCATCGCCCAGATGACCTATCAGAATACCGATGGGATTTATGGCACGGTGAGCGTTTCATTCCCTCCCGGCGGCGGCGAGTTTTCATCACGGTCAGTGGGAGATCTAGATTTCGACGGTCGCGATGAAATCTTTGGAGAGTCCTCAGCCACGAGCACCCGACACAGTGGCGGAAGCAGCGGTGATACAACCACCACGGAAACAACCACCGAGAGGATTTACAAATTCGCCTCCAATGGAGGGCTGGCAGGCACTGCGTCAGCGACAGTGGAATCGCACATTGTAGTCCTTCCTGACGATCACCAGTCCTTTGTGGACTCCGGTCGTTTCCTTGCAAGTAAGAACACCACGGATTTTGCCGTTCGGACTACGTATTCAGAGCCATTCGGCCACAACGGTGGCACCAGGACCGTCACCGATGGCTCGATAATTACTAGCGATCCGCAACTCGCGCTCACAAAGACGAGTTGCACACCCGCGGGCTACGAAGCCGTCTGCAGTGCCCTCGGCAGACCGATCGTTGCCGACGCGAACGGGACTGGAGTCGATACAGCGTACCCCAGCGGCTCTACCTACCAAGTGAAAGGCGTTGGCGATTTCTTCGGCAATGGCAAACAGCAGCCGCTCTTTTGGGGGCCTAACGGCACATCGACGAAGGGTGTGCTGTCGAATGGGAAGTGGCAGCCAGGTGCGACGTCGTTTCCTATCGCATGCTCCAATGGGACGTATTCGGGGTCGGTCGGCAGCTGCGTTTTGGCTGATGTCAACGGCGACGGTGCGACGGACGTGATTGTCTATAACGGCACCAATGGAAACACCCAGGTCTGGCTGTCGACCGGCACCGGCTTCAGGAGTTACACTGTCTCGTCGATACCGGGCACGACTGCCGTGCTTCGCGATTTCGATAACAGCGGCAGGGCGTCCGTCATCACCATCGGCGGCACGGTCACGTCGGGGCAGCCCCGAACTGGCCCTGTAAGGGTGTTTTCGCTGCGACCGTCATCAACGGCGATGACACCAGTTGAGTTCACGTTGCCGATGCCACTTACGGCCAGCACGGTTGTCGGCGATTTCAACGGTGATGGCCTGCCCGACTTTATGAACTCCGCCAGCTTTTCTTCCAGCAACATGTTCATCTCGAATGCGGGAACCGGCAATCCGAATCTTGTCAAGCAGATCACGACGGAACTCGGCGGCACGGTGGCGGTCGAGTACACGCCGTCCTCGACCTGGACGAACAACTACCTGCCGCAGGTGGTGCATGCGGTGACAAAACTGTCGGTGGGCGACGGCCGCGGCCAGACGGCGGTGAGCACCTATCAGTATGCCGGCGGCACCTACGATCCGGCGGCGCGCAAGTTCCTGGGCTTCGCCTCGATTGTCGAGACGAAGCCGCTGGCCAATGGCGAGACGGCGCCGTCGAAGGTCGAGACCACCTATCGCCAGGATCTGGCGAGCTATGGCTTGCCGTCGCTGACGGTGTGGAAGGATGGCGCCGGTGTCGTGCACAAGCAGGTGGCCGAGACCTATGCGGTCAATGTG
>NZ_VFVX01000078.1:0-2080 GCF_006442395.1 Mesorhizobium sp. B2-3-5
GTTCATCTGCAATATCTGGACAAAAGAGCCTGAGCGCTTCAGACTCAATCCAATCCATCAAATGCCGGGACTAAACACTTAGTCTGTCTCAGTCGCATTCGAAAGAACTCGGACCGACCGGGGGCTATCTCGATCGGCGCGCGTGCAACGAAAAGCTTGCGCGCCATTGTGTGGTCCCCAGGCGGTTTGCTTCATTCAGATAGACGAGGACAATGAGCAAGCTTGCCCCTAGCGTGGCTTGAGCGGCCGGGCCACAAGCTTTTCGCCGATATACGCTTTGACGGAGAGGGGATTTTTGACACTGCAAAGGTCGACGCCAGTTGGCGGGATCACGTGGATGGAAGGCAGGATTATTCTTGCGACCTTTGTGGTGCTCATGTTCCAAGCGTGGCGCAACGAAGCCACGCAGCCACCGGCGCCGGCAACGCGCCTCTCTCATCATATCGAACTGACAGGGGGTTGAGATGGAAGGTTCCGTAGCTGGCCGCGCCAAACGTCCGCGCACCACGCAAATGGCCGTCGCTGCGCTCGAAACAAATCCGCGGATGAGGCAACCGCTAAGCGAGCCCCTGGAGCCGTCGTCTCCTTTCCGTCAGCTTGTCGTCACCTTGGCGACGAGAAAATGGTTCTTGCTTGCCATCGCCGTTCTGGGTGGCGTCCTTGCTGGTCTCGCCGGTCTTGCTCGTCCGGTGCTGTATGAGGCGGCGACGCAGGTGATCATCGACGCTCCAACCGGCGGTGCCGGCTCGGTTCAGGATTTGCTGGATTCGAGCATCGATGACCATCTGACGATGCTCTCCTCGCAAGCCCATTTGCGTCGAGTTCTGGCGTCGCTGCGCAAGGCGCAGGCAACCAACGCTGCCGGAAAAAGTGGTTCCAGCCTCGTTCCCGCCGATCAGCACACTGCGGGCTCGTTCGTGGGCGATCTCCTGAACCGGGTCTGGCCACAGGGCAAGCCGGCGGCAGGAAGTCCGGAAGCGGCGGACGCGGCCGAGCTCAAGGCGCTTCGGAACGGAATGAGGGTCGGACAAGAGCTGCGGTCGCGGGTCATCACCATCGGCTTCACCGATGCCAGTCCGGCTCGTGCTGCGCTTGTCGCGAACACATTCGCTCAGGTCTATATTGACGACCTCATACAGAAACGACGTGCATCGGATCAGCTCGAACTGCAATCGCTCGTCGCCGGCCTGCCGCAAGTGCAAAGCGATCTGGTCGACGCAGCCAACCGTCTGGAGACGTATCGGCTGACCCACGGCGCCGTCGATCAAAGTGCGGCAAACAATGCGGCCAATGAGAGAGCGGAACTCAGCCGACAGATTTCCCTGTCGAAAGCCGATCTCTCCGCCTCGGAAGCGCGTCTTCAACGTATCGAGGATCTGCGGAAGGCGGGCGCGCCCGTTTCGGCGGTCGCTGAAGAAATCGGATCGCCGGTGCTGGCCGACTTGGTGGCTCGCCAGCCGGGCGCTGGTGCGGACGAGGATCTGGGGAATGCGATCAACCGAGAGATGGAACAGGACATCGCGCGCATCGCAGCCGAGGCAAAAGTCTACCGCGCCCAGGTCGCGGCGCTGGAAGAACACGAAAGGGTGCTCGACGCGGCGGTGGCCGACACCGCGAGCCAGCTTTCCGGCTTGCGTGCCCTCGAGCCTCAGGTGGCCATCGTAACGCAGCGATACAACGAGCGCCTTGGCCGGCGACAGGATTTGATACAGCACATCGCCGCTCCTTCACCCGGTGTAGCGATCCTTTCGACGGCATGGCCGCCGTCAACTCCGAAGACGCTGCCGGCAGTTTTCCTGGTCCCGCCCGGCATGATCGTGTTCGGCCTAATGGGCGCGATTTTCGTCATGGTCCGCAACGCCTTCAATCAGACCTTGCGCAGTGAAGCCGAGGCCGAAGCCGAGCTTGGGATTCCGTGCGTGGGGCTGCTTCCCAAGATTTCGGGACTTCACGCGAAACAGTTGCGGCATCTGGTTCTGAGCCAGTTGACCTCGCCGTTCAGCCGTGCCGTGACGTCCGTTCTTGTCACCGCTGCGCCAACTCAGGGGAGGGGGCATCCGCCACACATCATCCTCATAAC
>NZ_VFVX01000079.1:0-1628 GCF_006442395.1 Mesorhizobium sp. B2-3-5
GTTCAAATCCTGTCCCCGCAACCAAATCACAAAAACGGCCCGCCAGGCACCCCCAGGCGGGCCGTTTTGCTTTGCCGACCTCGCCCCCGCAACCGGATCAACGCTGGCAATCGAACCCCCAAGCCAAATCAAACAGCCCGCATGGCATGGCACCAAGCCGGCGGCCGGTTTGATCTTGGGGCCGATGATGGTCACCAATGAGGGGAAAGGTACCCATCCGGTGAGAGCCGCCTTGTCGGCTGACGGCGAACATCGGGAATCCTAGTCTAGGGACAATCCTAGGAGTAGCCCTATGACAATGTCGCGGACGGAGGTGATCACATCTGTCGAGAGGCGGCGGCGCTGGTCGCGCGACGAGAAGAAGCGGCTGGTTGCGACGTCGTTGGAGGCCGGCGTGGCGGCGTCGGAAGTCGCGTGCTCCGCTGGCATTCACGTGAGCCAGCTCTTTCGGTGGCGCAAAGACCTGTGCGGCGGGTCGGACGCGGGCACTTCGCAGTTAGTGCCGGTCGCGATGTGCCGGCTGAAGGCAGCGCCGCCGGTGATGGAAACGCCGCCGCCACTAGGGCGCCGGCGTCGGAAGAGTGGCACCATCAAGATCGAATTCGGCGGTGGCCGTCATGTTCGGGTCGACGCCGACCTTAATGTCGACGCACTGCGACGTGGCCTGTCCGCGAGGCGATCGAAGCAAAGGCAGAACGCGGCAAGACCGGCCAATTCTGGCAATTGTTGACATCTATTGCTATCTTCCTGCGACCCACCTTCTCTCCATGAGGTCGCCATGCCCAATTACGCTCTGAATGACCATTACGAACGCTTCATCAGGAAGCAACTCGAATCAGGCCGCTACAACAATGCCAGTGAGGTTGTCCGCGCCGGCCTGCGCATGCTCGAGGATTTCGAGGCGGAGCGGGAAAGGTGGCTGCGCGAGGAGATCCCGGCGCGGCTGACCGAGCTCCAGCAGGATCCGGCGAAGGGTATTCCTGCCGAGACGGTTTTCTCCCGGCTCGAGGCGCGTCATCGTGCGAAGCAGGCGAAAGCCAAGTAGGGGATGGAGTATCGGATTGTTTTCCATCCCAGCGCGGAAGCCGAGCTGGAACAGCTCTATGACGATATAGCCGAGCGTGCGTCGCCCGCGATCGCCTGGAATTTCGTTGTGGGTATCCGCGATCACTGCCTGGGCCTATCGACTTTTCCACAGCGAGGCACCGAACGGCTCGAAATCATGCCTGGGCTGCGGATCATCGGCTACCGGCGCGCCGTCAGTATCGCTTTCGCCGTCGAGGGTGGGCGGGTGCTGATCCTGGGCATCTTCTATGCCGGCCGCAACATCACTCCGGAATTGCTTGAGGAACGGCTCTGATCCGCGGGATTCGGAGGCGTGACAGTCGAGATCCCGCTAGCCGCGACACGCGATTTTCAGAGCCTCCGTACACGCTCGGAGCCAAGGTTGTGACGCGCATCACTGGAATGGCCGGCGCCGGAATTCCGGCCAGAATTCAGCCAAGCCAACTCACGAATTTCGGCCCCGTGGGTATCTCCACGAGAAATCGAAAAAACTTGGTCGAGTGGTGTTGACAGTTCTGGTTGGTGGCGACTATATACGCCTCACGAACGAGGGCGGTGCGCCG
>NZ_VFVX01000008.1:0-229832 GCF_006442395.1 Mesorhizobium sp. B2-3-5
CGGCGCACCGCCCTCGTTCGTGAGGCGTATATAGTCGCCACCAACCAGAACTGTCAACACCACTCGACCAAGTTTTTGAACTTTTTGCGACAGAAATTTCGCGCTCGCATTGTCGATAGCCGGCTGCCCCAAGGGAACTGGGGATAATGCGAGGAGGCAGCTCCGAAGGAGCCCTATTGCCGCCGCATTGCCGTTCGACACCAAGGCCAACAAAAGAGGGCGTAGCACAGCAGTGCAATGGCCTCTTTTAAGAGCCTCGCATGGGAGTGCGCGACGCGCCTTATATAAGAGAAGGCATGCCGCCCTTTTACAGAAGGCTCTATAAGAGGTGCGAGAAGGGAATTCGACTGGGGCCTGAGGCTTCGTTGACTTAACCTGCCGTGACAGGCAAATGTCATGGCCACAACAAAAGCGACAAGCCGTTCCGCTCGGGGAAGAAGCAGCCTTTCTGGATGCCAGACACGGAAGATGTCATAGCCGAACTCGGCAACGAGCCACCGCTTATCGCGGACGGCCGCAGCGGCCCGCCCGATCGGCGTGAGGTTTCCGCACGCTGGCTGTCGGGCACTTTCCTCACTGGCGTGACATCGAGCGTGCTGATGGGCGTGGCGCTGTTCGCCGCCCTTGACGGGCGCCAGCAGTTGGCGACCCCACCCGAGATCGCGGAACTGATCGGCCTTGCCAGCAACGGCGATTCCGGTGAGGTGGCCAAGACGACCAGGCTGGTGGCGCCGCGTCAGATTGCCAAGGCCAAGGACCGCCGCCGCATGGAAGTGTCGATGGTCACCAAGATCGGCGACCGCGACGTCATCCACACCATGCCTTTCGTGCAGATCAAGATGGCGCTCGCCGCGGGCCACACCACAAGCCGCCCCTACCCGCCTTTCGACCCGATGCAGGTGTTCGGCGACGACGGCGACGACGCTCCGGCGCAGCAGGCGACGGCCTCCGCGGCCTCCGGCCAGATCTACGGCGCCAAGGTCGAAAGCGAGATGAGCCTGAAGACCGTCGATTTCCCCATCGAGACGGCCTCGTTCGACGAAAAGAGCGACCTGTCGGCCGACGAGGTGGAGAAAGTCGTGCGCGAAGCCGGCACTGACCTCAGCGAGGGCGCCGTGCAGGTCGCTTCACTCCACTATGTCGACCCGCAACGATTCGGCGAAGCCTTTGCCGAGAGCATGGCCGGATCCTATGACGTGAAGATCGTGCCGGAAAACGTCTCCGTGGCGCCGCGCGCCAATGTCGACGATCAGGCACCGGCTTTTGCCGAGGAAATCATCCCCTTCACCAAGGATCTCGACATCGCCGAGGCCTTCGCCGATTCGGGCTATACGGGCGAAGATGCCATTGGCATGGCCCAGGCGATCGCCAAGCTCTTGAACGCGCCGGCGCTCAAAGCCGGAACCGTGTTGCGCGTTGGTCTCGAGGTCCATGGCGACGCCGCCAAGGTCGTGCGCGCCAGCATCTACGACAAGACCACACACATCGTCACCATCGCGCTCGACGATCGTGGCCAGTATGTGCCGGCGCAGGAGCCCGAAACCAATCCCGAATTGCTGACGGCCTTCGATGATTCGTCGGGGCCGGTGGTGGTGCGCGGCAATCTGCCCAATGTCTATGACGGCATCTACCGCGCCGCCTATTCCTACGGCATGTCCAAGGCGATGACGCAACGGCTGATCAAGCTCTTGGCATCCGACGTCGACTTCCAGTCCCGCCTCAACCCCTCCGACCGCCTCGAAGTGCTGTTCTCGCAGCCCGACGGCGATGACCAGACCTCTGACAATTCCGAACTTCTCTACGTCTCGGCGACATTTGGCGGCACGACGCGCAACTTCTACCGCTTCCAGATGCAGGATGGCAGCACCGACTATTTCGACGAGGACGGCTCGAGCGCCCAGCAGTTCCTGCTGCGCAATCCCCTGCCTGCCGGGAAATTCCGCTCCGGCTTCGGCGCACGCAAGCATCCGATCCTCGGCTATGTCCGCATGCATACCGGTGTCGACTGGGCAGCCCCGATCGGCACGCCGATCATCTCCGCCGGCAATGGTGTCGTCGAGAAGGTCGGCTGGGCCGGCGGTTACGGCAAACAGATCATCATCCGTCACGCCAATGGCTACGAGACGTCGTACAATCACCAGAGCGCCTTTGCCAAAGGTATCGAGCCGGGTGTGCGCGTCCGCCAGGGCCAGACCATTGGCTATCTCGGCCAGACCGGCCTCGCCACCGGCCCGCATCTTCACTACGAGCTGATCGTCAACGGCACCAAGGTCGATCCGATGCGTGTCCGCCTGCCGGTCGGCAAGGTGCTTAAAGGCGATGACCTCGTCGCCTTCAAGCGCGAGCGCGAGCGCATCGACGATCTCTTGAAGCAGGAAGATGGCAATTCGCTGAAGGTTGCCAGCGCCAAGATCGAAGGCTGAGCCTTCGCTTTCAGTCCTGCCTGGTTTCTGCGCGCCGCGACCACGGCAGCGCTTCGCCGGGAATCGTTGTCCATGCGGTCACGGCCGAAACCAGGCAAAGCAGCGCCGTCACCGAGGAGACAGCCGAAAAGGCTGCGTCGCTGGCGGCGAGCCTTGCCGCATCGAGCGCAGGCGCCAAGCCGGCCGGTGCCGGTTCGCCGAAGCCGGGCACGCTTGAAATCGCATTCCCATCCAGTGCCTTGGCGTAGACCCAGGCCGCCAGCGACCCCATCGCCGCCACCGCGATCAGGCCGCCAATGCGCGAGACGGCATTGTTGATCCCGGAAGCGGCCCCCGTGTCCTTGTCTTCCACCGCCGTCATGATCGCGGTCGACAATGGCGACACGACCAGCGCCATGCCGAGCCCCATCAGCGCCATCAGTGGAAATGTTCCGGTCCAGAAATGATGGATGCCGGCATGGGTGAGCAGGGCAAGTCCGGCGAAGGCGAAAGCCACGATCAGGCTGCCGCAGGCGATCGGGAAACGCGGTCCGATCCGGTCCGACAATTGTCCGACAGGTCCCGACAGAAGCGCGATCGATGCCGACAGCGGCAGGAAGATGAAGCCGACTTCGGCCGTGCTCAGACCCCAGCCGGCGATCATGAGCATCGGCAGGTAGAAGAGATTGGCCGACAGCGCGAAATAGAGGAAGAAGGTCGCCGCATTGGCGCCGGCGAAAGCGCCGATGCGAAACAGGCTGAGATCGATCATCGGCTCGCGTTGCCGCTGCTCGAACAGGATGAAGACGGCAAGCAGCACAGCGCCGGCGGCAATGCTCGGTCCCGCCATGTGGCCCCCGCCGCTGGCGCTCATCGAGGTCAGCCCATAGGCGAGCGCGCCGAAGGCCAGTGTCGCAAGCCCGCCGCCGCCCAGATCAAGGCTGCGTTTCTCAGTCGGCTCATCGGCCGGAATTTTGGCAAGCAGGAGATAGATCGAGATCAGGCCAAGCGGCAGGTTGACGGCGAAAATCGCCCGCCAGATGCCATCGCCGAAAGCCGAGAGCACCAGGCCGCCGAGTACTGGGCCGAGCGCGGTGGTCAGCGCGGAGGCCGCCGCCCAGATGCCGATCGCGCGGCCCCGCTCTTTTTTCGGATAGGCCTTGGCGATGATGGCGAGGCTGCCCGGCACCATGATCGCCGCGCCAATGCCCTGGAGGGCGCGAAACGCGATCAGCACGATCGCGTTCGGCGCCAGCGCGCAGGCAAGCGAGGCCGCGACGAACAGCGCAATGCCGGCCACGAAGGCGCGGCGCAGCCCGAACCGGTCGCCGGCGGCTCCGCCGGCAAGGATCAGCGCCGAGAGCGTCAACGCATAGGCATTGGAAATCCACTGTGCCGCGGCAAGGCTGGCACCGAGATCGACGCGGATCGCCGGCATGGCGATGGCCAGGATCGAGCCGTCGATGAAGCCGAGCGCCGAAGCCAGGATCGCCGCAACCAGCACGTATCGCCGCTGCGAAGGCGGACAGAAAGTTCCGTTCGTGACCGGACTGGTCAGCGGGATTGCGGAGGCTTTATCTGGTGAATGCATGACACATTGCTTAGACCGTCGGTGTGTCGGCAACAACCGGCCAGCGGCTCGCAGTCACTGAACCCAGCCAACTGGGCAGGGTCGCGCCGCACCGGATGCAAACGGCGGCAGTCATGCTAAGTTCCGGAGAGCCGCAAGCGGGGAGAAATCTATGAAGCGTCCACTCGAAGCATCGGCGGAGGGACGCGGCCGCATTGTCGGCATCACCGACGGCGTCTTCGCCATCGCGCTCACACTGATCGTGCTCGAGATCAGGGTGCCCGCGCATGAGACGATCCATTCCGAGCATGATCTGCTCGCTGCGATCGCGGCATTGGCGCCGCGCTTCCTGACCTACGCCTTGAGTTTCCTGACGCTGACGATCTTCTGGTTCGGCCAGCAGGCCCAGCATGGGCTGATCGCCAAGTCCGACAGGCGGCTTGCCACGCTGAACCTCTGCTTTCTCGCCTTTATCGCCTTGCTGCCGTTCTCGACCGACCTTCTGGCGGACTTCCTCGAATTCAGGACCGCGGTGCTGGTCTACTGGCTCAACCTGCTGATGCTCGGCGTCACGCTGTTCGCCAGCTGGCATTACGCGGAGAAGAACGGCTTTGTCGCGGAAGACGTCGACGCTGAAGCAAAGCGCACGGTCTATCTGCGCATCGTCAAGGCGCAGATCCTGTGGGCAATCGGCGCCGCGCTCTGCCTGGTCACCCCATTGCTCAGCGTCGGCTTCATTCTGGTGGTGCAGCTGATCTATGCCGCCGCGCTGCGCGGCTCATTGCTGCGCAAAGTCATCGGCTGAAGATCCCCCGACGAACTCCACGGTGACGCCTGGCGACACCAACTTGGCGAGCTCGCGCGCGTCCCAGTTCGTCAGGCGCACACAGCCATGGCTTTCGGTCTTGCCGATCTTCGATGGGTCTGGCGTGCCGTGGATGCCGTAGGTCGGTTTGTCCAAGGCGATCCAAACCGACCCGACAGGTCCGTTGGGACCTGGCGGAATGGTGAGAATCTTGTCGTTCTGGCCTTGTTTGAAATTGATGTTCGGGTTGTAGGTGTAGTTCGGGTCGAGCGCGACACGCGACACCGTGTGTATCCCGGTGGGCGACGGCGTGTCGGCCGAGCCGATGGTCGCGGGATAGGCTGCGACCAGCTTGCCGTCCGCATCGTAGGCGTACACTTCCTTCTTGGCCTTGTCGGCGACGATACGCGCGACTGGCGTTGACACCAGCTTGCCGAAATTGGCGACCTTGATGATGGTGCCGGGGCGATTGAAGTCCAGGCCCTTGTTGATCGACTTCAGATAGGTCTCATCCATGTGGAAGCGCTCGGCGAGCGCTTCCGTGACGGAGGTGTAGCCCATGCGGTCGAGCTTGGCCTTCTGGCTGTAGTCCTCCGGGATCGAGGCTACATAGGGGCCAGCCGCGTCTTCGGGGGTGATCGTGTAGGAAGCGAAAGCGTCGCCGCCGGTCTGGGCAAGGGCCGCCTGGATGCCGACCGCGTCGGTCGATTTCAGATTGCTACCGGTGATCTGGTTGTAGGCGGCCAAGGCCTTGTCGACGTTAGAGCCGAAGCGCCCGTCGATCACCCCCGGCGAAGCGCCCCCGCGGTCGAGCAGCACCTGCAGCGCCGCCACGTCCTGCCGCGCGCCGAGCGACAGCGACGGATCGATGGTGGCCTTGCCGCCGGTGTCCGGCGGCAGGGACGTCTGCGTTTCCGGATTGGCCGGCTGCAGTTCGGGCTGGCCCGGCTGGGCCGGTTCTATCGAGGCCTCATCGAGCGGCTGGCGTTGGATGGTGGGCGGCTTTGCCGGCTGCGGCGCCTCGGGATAAGTGTTGTCGTAGCTGCCGTCATCCTGCTGCGAAGGCGGATAGGCTTCAACCGAATTGTCGCCATAGGGGTCGGCCTCGTCCGCCGGCGGGGGGATGACCCGGCCTTCTTCTTCCAACTGCTTGCGGCGGAACCGCGCCATGTCTTGCGGATCGTCGAGATAGTAGCGGTCATCGTCGGCTGGGGCACGGCCCAACTCGCGCAGTCTTGTATCGCGGCGCAGCGCGCGCCGGTCGAGCCTCGTCTGCGGCGGCTGGATGGCGATCACCTTGCCTGTATCGGCGTCAACGATGACGCGATTACCCCTGGCGTCATAGTAAATATCGAGATTGCCGTCCTGGGCGACAAGGATGCCACCGCCGCTGGCGGTGCGGCTAACCCTCGGTGCATTGTCCTGCATCGGCGCCGCGAGCGCGCCGCAAGAAAGCATCCCGGCTGCGAGGGCCGAAAAGACGAAGATCATGCGGAACATGGTGGCCAAAACTCTCCGGTCCGTAGATTGCCGTCGCCCGGCGTTGTCCCTGTGAGGCGAACCCCTTCGCCAGCAAACCAGCTATCCACAATATGGTTCCAACATGAACCGGGCATGAAGATGGCGGTTTTCCGGCACCTCTGGGAATATCAGCTAATGCATGTCGCCCAAAGGTGACCTCGGTTTTGGGTGAACGGCATGCATCAAAACAAAGAACCTAAAGGGCGTCGCATGACTCCGTTTTCACGAGACGCGCTTTAGCCTGCGCCAAGCCCCAACTCCTTGCGCGCCTGCTTCGTCAGCTTGAGCGCAACAAGGCGGTGGCTCTCGCGCAGATAGTCCTGCAACGCCTCATCATCCATGCTCTGGCTTGTCTGACGCTGGATCCATTTCATGCCGCGCGAGGCAAGATACGGCGCGGGCCGCAAGCCCGGCTGTTCCTTCAGCACGTCATAGGCAATGTCGGAGCATTTGAAGGTGACGAAGAGCTGCGCGCCTTCGTTCCAGCCACCAATGGCAAAGACTTTGGTCCCGATCTTCCAGACATGGGCGCCACCCCACTGCACGACATGGTTCGTGGCAGGCAGAGAGGCGCAGAAGTCGTTGTAGTCGTCCAGCGTCATCCGCGCCCCATGCTAGTCTAGCTATGAAAAACGCCGCGCGCCCAAACTGGGCGCGCGGCACTCCGAAGCACGACGCGCTTCAGATCTTTGTTTTTAATGCATGTCGTTGTCCCAAAACCAAGGTCGGTTTTGGGCGACATGCATCGGTCAGGCCGCCGCCTCGGTCGCGACGACAGTCGGCTTCGAGCGGAAATTCAGCCGGTCGGAACCGGCGGTGACCTTCACCGTCGAGCCATCGAGGATCTCGCCGAGCAGGATCTTCTCCGCCAGCGGGTCCTGCAGTTCCTTCTGCATCACCCGCTTCAGTGGCCTGGCGCCATAGGCCGGATCGTAGCCCTTGGACGCCAGCCACTCGACCGCGTCGTGATCGAGCGACAGCGCGATCTTGCGATCGACAAGCAGGTTCTCCAGCCGCTTGAGCTGTATCTCGACGATGCGGTCCATGTCCTGACGGCGCAGCCGATGGAACAGGATCACTTCGTCGACGCGGTTGAGGAATTCCGGCCGGAAATGCGCCCTCACCACGCCCATCACCTCGTCGCGCACGGCGTCGACATCCTGGTCTTCGCCGAGATTGACCAGATATTCGGCGCCGAGGTTCGACGTCATGATGATCAGCGTGTTGCGGAAGTCGACGGTGCGGCCCTGGCCATCGGTCAGCCGGCCGTCATCGAGCACCTGCAGCAGCACGTTGAAGACATCCGGATGCGCCTTCTCGATCTCGTCGAAGAGCACGACCTGATAGGGCCGGCGCCGCACCGCTTCGGTCAGCGCGCCGCCTTCCTCATAGCCGACATAGCCCGGAGGCGCGCCGATCAGCCGGGCGACGGAGTGCTTCTCCATGAACTCCGACATGTCGATGCGCACCATGGCGCTCTCATCATCGAACAGGAAGCTGGCCAATGCCTTGGTCAGCTCGGTCTTGCCGACGCCCGTCGGTCCGAGGAACATGAACGAGCCGATCGGACGGTTCGGATCCTGCAGGCCGGCACGGGCACGCCGCACCGCCTTGGAGACGGCCTGCACCGCCTCGCCCTGGCCGACGACCCGCTTGCCGATCTCGTCTTCCATGCGCAGCAGCTTGTCGCGCTCGCCCTGCAGCATCTTGTCAACCGGAATGCCGGTCCAGCGCGACACGATATGGGCGACGTGGTCGGGGGTGACCACTTCCTCGACCATGCCGGCCTTGCCGTCCTGGGCCTCGGCCTCCTTCAGCTTCTTTTCCAGTTCCGGAATCTTGCCATAGGCAAGCTCGCCCGCGCGCTGGAATTCACCCTTGCGCTGGGCAATGGCCAGCTCGTTGCGCGCCTCGTCGAGCTGCTTCTTCAAGTCGGCGGCAAGCCCGAGTTTCTGCTTCTCGGCCTGCCATTTGGCGGTGATCTCGGTCGATTCCTCCTCGAGGCCGGCGAGTTCCTTTTCCAGGCGGGCAAGCCGATCCTTCGAGGCCTCGTCCTTCTCGACCTTCAGCGCCTCGCGCTCGATCTTGAGCTGCATGATGCGGCGGTCGATCTCGTCCAGCGCCTCGGGCTTGGAATCGACCTGCATCCTGAGCCGCGAGGCAGCCTCGTCGACGAGGTCGATCGCCTTGTCCGGCAGGAAACGGTCGGCGATATAGCGGTTGGACAGCGTCGCCGCCGCCACCAGCGCCGAGTCGGAGATGCGCACCTTGTGGTGCTGCTCGTATTTTTCCTTCAGGCCGCGCAGGATCGAGACGGTGTCCTCGACCGTCGGCTCGTCGACAAAGACGGGCTGAAAACGGCGGGCCAGCGCCGGATCCTTTTCGACGTGTTTTCTGTATTCATCGAGCGTGGTCGCGCCGACGCAGTGCAGTTCGCCGCGCGCCAGGGCCGGCTTCAGGAGGTTGGACGCATCCATCGCGCCATCCGCCTTGCCGGCACCGACCAGCGTGTGCATTTCGTCGATGAACAGGATGATGCTGCCGTTGGCCGAAGTGACTTCCGAGAGCACGGCCTTCAGCCGCTCCTCGAATTCGCCGCGATATTTGGCGCCAGCGATCAGCGCGCCCATGTCGAGCGCCATCAACTGCTTGTCCTTCAGCGATTCCGGCACGTCGCCATTGACGATGCGCAGCGCCAGGCCTTCGGCGATGGCCGTCTTGCCGACGCCGGGCTCGCCGATCAGCACCGGATTGTTCTTGGTGCGGCGCGACAGCACCTGGATGGTGCGGCGGATTTCGTCATCACGGCCGATGACCGGATCGAGCTTGCCGGCACGGGCATCAGCCGTGAGGTCACGCGCGTATTTCTTCAGCGCATCATAGCCCTGCTCGGCGCTCGCCGAATCGGCGGTGCGGCCCTTGCGGAGATCGTTGATGACCTGGTTCAGCGCCTGCGCGGTGACGCCGGCCTTGGCCAGGATTTCGGCTGATTTGGCCGATTTTTCCATGGCAAGCGCCTGCAGCAGCCGCTCGACGGTGACGAAGCTGTCGCCGGCCTTCTTGGCCAGTTCCTCGGCGGTCGAGAACACCTTGGCCAGAGGCTGCGCCAGATAGAGCTGGCCATTGCCGCCTTCCACCTTGGGCATCGCCTCAAGTGCCGCCTCGACACCGAGCTTGACGTCGCGGACATTGCCGCCGGCGCGCTCGATCAGCGACGCGGCTAGGCCCTCATCGTCGTCGACGAGTACCTTCAAGATGTGTTCGGGGGTGAATTGCTGGTGATTGCGGGAGAGCGCCATTGTTTGCGCGGACTGGATAAAGCCGCGCACGCGCTCGGAGTATTTCTCAAGATTCATATCTGTCTCCTTCCATCACCGGCCCGCTTTGCGGCACCGGATCAGATTGCGGTGACGGACCCGCCCATTCGAGCCGGATCCTGTTCAGCCGAGATATGGTGCATAGGCCATGCTGTCTCAAGACGCTTTGATGTCGGTCAACGCATAATATTCCACGGGCGCTAGAAAACGAAAACGGCGGAGATTTCTCCCCGCCGTTCAACGTCTTCAAGTGCTGTTCGATCAGTTGTCGATGTCTGAGATCACGGGCTCGGCGCCGCTGCTGTCGGCAGGGGCCGCGGCCACCTCGCCGGCATCCGCATTGCGGCCGCCGCCGTCTCCCTGGTCGGCATTGGCGCGCGGGCGGCGCGGACGCCGCGGGCGGCGAGCGGCGCCGCTCTCGGCTGCCGCCTCATTGAGCTCGGCCTGGGCGGCCAGACCGGCCGGCGAAAAATTCTCGAACAGCGGAGCCGGTTCGGCCGCCGCGGCGGTTTCGGCTGGCGAAGCGGGCTCTGCCTGCACCTCAGCCTGTCCCGGAGCCTCGTTGCGCTGCTGCTGGCCGCCTTGCTCGGCGGACGAAGCATAATCGCGCTGGCCGTTCTGGCCATAACCGCCATTGGGGCGGCGATCGCGATGGCGACCGCCATTGTTGCGTCCACCACTGTCACGGCCACCATTGTCACGATTGTCGCGGCCGCTTTCCCGGTTGAGCGCGACCTCGGCCGGCATGCCTTCGATCACTGGCTGCGGACCGGCGCCATGGTTGATCACTGGAACTTGCGGATCGGAAATGGTGTTGCCACCGCTGCTTGCTCCGCCGCTGCTTGCTCCGCTGTTGCTGGCCCCGCTGTTGCCAGCCCCGATGTTGCCGGCATTGTCGAACTCGTCACGGTCCTCGTCGCCGTCATCGTCGAAGTCGTCACGGTTCTGCTGGACGTTCTGGATCGGCATCTGCGCTTGCGCGGCGGCAATGATGCGATTGTAGTGTTCGGCGTGCTGGAGATAGTTCTCCGCCATGACCCGGTCGCCGGAGCTTTGCGCATCACGGGCAAGGGTGGCGTATTTTTCGGCGATCTGCTGAGCCGATCCACGGATCTTCACGTCCGGGCCGTTGCTCTCGTAATTGCGCGTCAGCGGATTCGGGCCTTTGCGGTTGTTGTTATTGTTGTTGCCACCGCCGCCGCCACTATTGTTGCGACCGCGCATGCGCCTGTTCTGCTGTTGTGGCCTCATTCGACTCTCTTCATCTTGAAATTTTCGAAAACTCGTTACGAACGGAGGCGCTCATGCAGCCAGCCGTTTCGTTTCTTCACCGGCGTTCGCCCGCATCGATTGCGTTGGCGCCACGTGCCATCCTGTTCCGGTTACATCACTTGCCGGACGATTCCCGCACGAAGCTTGGGCGTCGTTTGCGCAAGAAGGCAGCTATTTCCAAGGAAACCGAATCGCTAAGAGCACTGCCTGCTTCGTCTCATCCGGTTGAGGCGACCCTAGCCGCATTCCCCGGCATTGCCAAGCGGTTTTTTCGCACCGCGTCAAGGCTTTCCCCGTTGAAAGACAAGAACCCTGTCGTTTCCACCGAGATCGCCAAACACCTCGCCGGCGGCATAGCCGGCTGTACGAAATATGTCGTTGACCTCGTTGCGTTGCGTGTGGCCGATCTCGACCGCAATCCTGGCCTCGGCTTCCAGAAACCTTGCCGCCTTGGCAGCGATGATCCTGTAGGGGACCAGTCCATCCACACCGCCATCCAAGGCAAGGTGCGGGTCGAAATCGCGAACTTCGTCCTGCAGATTTCCAATGTCCTGTGATGCTATATAGGGAGGGTTTGCGGCAATTACATGGTATCGGCCAGAAACTTTTTCGAACCAATCCGACCGCAGTGCCGTGAACCGGCCGCCGAGCCCCAATTGCCCGGCATTGCGGGTCGCCGTCGCCAGCGCGCCGTCGGAGATGTCGACACCAGTGGCGGTTGCGGTCGGCACCACGCTCAGCAGCGCCAAGGCGATCGCGCCCGTCCCGGTGCCGAGGTCGAGGATGCGGCATGTGCCCTCCCGTGCGGCCGTTGCCTTGACGAATGGCAGCACCGCCTCGATCAGCGTTTCTGTGTCCGGCCGCGGCTCCAGCGTGTCGGGTGTCAGCGACAAGCGCAAACCGTAGAATTCACGATAGCCGAGGATGCGATGCACCGGTTCGCCACCGACCCGCCGCATCAGGGCGGTGTCGATCGCGGCGATGGCGTTCCGGTCGACCTTGCGTTCGGGGTCGGCAATGGCCTGCGTGCGCGTCGTGCCGGAAAAATGTTCGACGATCAGCCGCGCATCGAGCGCCGGATCCTCGACCGCGGCGGCCACAAGCCTGGCCCGCGCTTCCCGCAGCAGCGGCCCCAGCGCCTCGGGCAGAGGATCAGCCATCGAAGCCGATATCAGCCAGCAGCTTCGACTGGTGATCGGCGATCAGCGCGTCGACGATTTCGTCGAGCTCGCCCATCATCACCCGGTCGAGCTTATAGAGCGTCAGGTTGATGCGGTGGTCGGTGACGCGCCCTTGCGGGAAATTGTAGGTACGGATGCGCTCCGAGCGGTCGCCGGAGCCGACCTGCGACTTGCGCGATTCGGAACGCTCCTCGTCAGCCTTGCCGCGCTCCAGATCATAGAGCCGGGCCCGCAGGATCTGCATGGCCTTCGCCCGGTTCTGGTGCTGCGACTTCTCCGCCTGCACCACCATGATGCCAGTCGGCAAATGCGTGATGCGGACCGCCGAATCGGTGGTGTTGACGTGCTGCCCGCCGGAACCCGAGGCCCGCATAGTGTCGATACGGATGTCTTCGGCGCGGATCTCGATGTCGACCTCTTCCGCTTCCGGCAGCACGGCAACGGTGGCGGCCGAAGTGTGGATGCGGCCGCTGGCCTCGGTTGCCGGCACGCGCTGCACGCGATGCACACCGGATTCGAACTTCAGATGGGCGAACACGCCCTTGCCCGACACGGTGGCGATGATTTCCTTGAAACCGCCGGCATCGCCGTCGCTGGCCGACACCGTTTCGAACCGCCAGCCGCGTTCGCCGGCATAGCGCTCATACATGCGAAACAGGTCGCCCGCGAAGAGTGCCGCCTCGTCACCGCCGGTACCGGCGCGGATTTCGAGGATGGCGTTCTTGTCGTCGGCCGCATCCTTGGGCAAAAGCAGGATCTGGATGTCCTTTTGCAACCCTTCGATGCGCTCCTCGACGCCGGGCAGGTCGGCTTCGGCGAGTGCCCGCATCTCGGCGTCTGTGCCCTTGTCGGCGAGCATCGCCTCGAGATCGGCCTGCTCGTGCTCGGCCGAGCGCAGCGCCCGAACCTTGGCCACCATGTCCTGAAGCTCGGCATATTCCGAGGCCATCTTCACATAGGCATCCGGCGCCGGGCCGGCCGACATCTGCGCTTCGAGCATCTCGAAACGCTTGACGACTTGATCCATGCGGTCGCGGGGCAGGTTAATCATGACAAATGCTACAGCGGAATGGAGCGGTCGTCGGCAAAGGCCTGCAGCAACGCCCGCATCGGCAGCCCCTGCGCCGGCGCCATCAGATTATCGTCGAAGAATGCTTTCAGCTCGTCCAACGGCAGTTCCGTCAGCATGGCTTTGACCGGGCCGATCGAGGCCGGCGACATCGAGATCGAGCGGAAACCGAGGCCGATCAGCGCCATTGCCGAGATCGGCTTGCCGGCGAGTTCACCGCACAGCGTCACGGGCGTGTGGTTGCGGGCGCCGGCGTCGGCGATCTGCTTGAGCACACGCAGGAACGGCGCCGACAGCGTATCGAAGCGGTTCGCCAATTGCGTATTGCCGCGGTCGACCGCCATGACGAACTGGAACAGATCGTTTGAACCGACCGAGACGAAGTCGACGGCTTTCATCAATTCGTCGAGCTGGAACAGGAGCGACGGCACTTCCAGCATGGCGCCCAGCTTGAGGCTGGTCGGGAGGTGGTGGGCGAAGCGCGAGAGATGCCGCACCTCGCGATCGATGATCTCGCGCGCCTGGGCGATCTCGCCAAGCTCGGTCACCATCGGCAGCATCAGCTTGAGTTCACGCCCACCGCTGGCCTTGAGCAGGGCGCGGATCTGCGTGCGCAGCAATCCCGGCCGGTCGAGCGTGAGTCTGATCGCCCGCCAACCGAGCGCCGGGTTCTCTTCCTGGATGGCGCCCTTGAAGTAGGGCAGCACCTTGTCGCCGCCTATATCGATGGTGCGGAAGGTTACCGGCTTGCCGCGCGCGGCCTCGAGCACGTCGCGGTAGAGTTTTTCCTGCGCTTCGGCGCGCGGAAATGTCGAGGCGACCATGAACTGCAATTCGGTGCGGAACAGGCCGATGCCCGCCGCGCCCGCCTCGGCCAGCTGCGGCAGGTCGACGGCAAGCCCGGCATTCATCAGCAGGTCGACCTGCACGCCGTCCCTGGTCATCGACGGCTTCTTGCGCAGCTCGCGGTAGACTTCCTGCCGGCGTGCCCTGAACCGCACCTTTTCGGCATAGGCCGCCTCGAGATCGGACTGCGGCCGCAGATGGATCGCGCCTTCCTCGCCATCGACGATGATGGCATCGCCGTTTTCCGCCATGGAAACGGCGCCCTTCATCTGGCCGGCGACCGGAATGCCCATGGCGCGCGCGACGATGACGACGTGGCTGGTGGCCGCGCCATCCTCGAGCACCAGTCCACGCAATTTGTCCCGGGGATAGTCGAGCAGTTCGGCGGCGCCCATGGAGCGGGCGACGATGATGGCATCCTTCGGCAGCGATGCCGCGACATCTTCCGGCCCGCGTCCCATCAACTGCCGCAGCAGCCGGTTGGCGAGGTCGTCGAAGTCGCTCATCCGCTCGCGCAGATAGGGATCGGTCATATGCAGCATGCGCGCGCGCATGTCGCTCTGCACCTTTTCCACCGCCGCTTCCGCCGTCAGGCCGTTGCGGATCGCCTCTTCCAGGCGCCGCACCCAGCCACGGTCGTTGGCGAACATGCGGTAGGCTTCCAGCACCTGGCGATGCTCGCCCTCGAAAGCGACATCGCGGCGCTCCAGCATATCGTCGATCGAGAGCCGCAGCGAGCCGAGCGAGCTTTCCAGCCGCCGGACCTCTTCCTCACTGTCCTCGTTGAACAGGTTGGTGACGACGATGCGCGGCTCGTGCAGCACGACATGGCCAAGCCCGACGCCGTCGTTGAAGGACAGGCCGGTGAAGCTCACCGGGCGGCGCAGGTCGAGTTCGAGACCTGGCCGGGTCAGCCGGGCCAGATCGCCGGTGGCGATCATCTCGGCGATGACCATCGCCGTCGTTTCCAGCGCCTCGACCTCGTCGTCGCGGTAGTGGCGCATGGTCTTGTTCTGGACAACCAGGACGCCCAGCGTGCGCCCTGCCCGCAGCACCGGCACACCAAGGAAGGAATTGTAGATCTCTTCCCCGGTTTCTGGGAGGTAGGCGAAGGCCGGGTGTTCCTGCGCGTTGGAAAGGTTGAGCGGCCGCGCGCTGGCGGCGATCGTGCCGACCAGGCCTTGCCCCAGCCTCAGCTGCGCCAGGTGGACGGCGTTGGGGTTCAAACCTTCGGTGGCGTAGAGCTCTAGCACCGAATCGGCGCGCAGCACATAGAGCGAGCAGACTTCGGCGACCATGTTGGACGCGATATCGCGCACGATCCGGTCAAGCCGCTCCTGCGGCTCCAGCGGCTCTTGCATGAGCTCGCGGAGCCGTTTCAGCAGAACGCGCGGGCCAACGGCCGTCTCACGCATCGCGGCTTCTTCTCCAATGAAACACCTGCCGGCGCAGTTTCCGCCGCTGCCGGCACGCGCGCAACAACTGATTCAGTCTTGCTACTGCTTATCCAGACCGTAGACGGAATGCAAAGTGCGAACAGCAAGTTCCGTGTACGGGCCGTCGATCAGTATCGAAATCTTGATCTCGGAGGTGGTGATGGCTCGAATGTTGATCGCCTTGTCCGCCAGCGCCTTGAAGGCGGTGGCCGCGACGCCGGCGTGGCTCCTCATGCCGATGCCGATGACCGAAACCTTCGACATGCCGGCTTCCGACTGCACGACATCGTAGCCGACCTCTGCTTTCAGCCGATCGAGTACGGCAAGTGCCTTGTCGACGTCTCCGGAAGGCACCGTGAAGGTCATGTCGGTGAACTTGCCGTCCTCGGAAATGTTCTGGACGATCATGTCGACATTGATGTTGGCCTCGGCCAGCGGCCCGAAGATGCCGGCGGCAACGCCGGGGCGATCGCCGACGCGGCGCAGCGAAATCTGGGCCTCGTCCTTGGCGTAGGCAATTCCGGTGACGACCTGCTGTTCCACGATCTCTTCCTCGTCGCAAATGAGCGTTCCCGGAGGATTGAGCAAATCCCCCATTCCGGGCGCGTCGGGATCGTCGAAGGACGACCGCACGAAGGTACGCACCCTGTGCACCATGGCAAGTTCGACCGAACGCACCTGCAGCACCTTGGCGCCGAGCGAGGCCATTTCGAGCATTTCCTCGAAGGAAATCTTGCCCAGCCGCCGCGCCTTGGGCTCGATGCGCGGATCGGTGGTATAGACCCCGTCGACATCGGTGTAGATGTCGCAGCGATCGGCCTTGACCGCCGCGGCTATGGCCACGGCACTGGTGTCGGAACCGCCGCGGCCAAGTGTGGCGATGCGGTTGTCCGGCCCGATACCCTGGAAACCGGCGATGACAGCCACCTGGCCCTCGCCGAAACGCTTGACCAGGAACGCGCCGTCGATGTCGAGGATGCGCGCCGCGCCATGCGCGTTGTCGGTTTTGATCGGGATCTGCCAGCCCTGCCAGGACCGCGCATGGATGCCCATGTTCTGCAGCGTGATCGCCAAAAGCCCGGCGGTGACCTGCTCGCCGGAAGCGACAACGGCATCGTATTCGCGTGCGTCGTGCATCGGCGAGGCCTCGCGCGTCCAGGCGACCAGTTCATTGGTCTTGCCGGCCATTGCCGAAACCACCACCGCCACCTCATGGCCGGCGTCGACCTCGCGTTTGACGTGACGCGCCACATTGCGGATGCGGGCGATGTCGGCGACGGAGGTTCCGCCGAATTTCATCACGATGCGCGCCATGGAAGCGAATTGCCTTTGACTGAAGCCGGACCCAACCCAGAAAGCGGAATCCCGAAAAGCGGAAAGACACGTCCGGCTGCGCCGGCCGCTGAATGCGCGGCCTCCTTAGCCAAATGCTTTCGGTTTCGCAAGGCTGGACACGTATTGCCGGCTTCAAGAAGACGGCATATTGCCTTGGAGGCTGCTGCCGCTTACCAAATGCTGCCCGCGGGAATTCCTTTTGGTCCGGCAGAACAGATGATTGCTCGTCTTCGACGTGCCATGCGATGGCAAACGTTTCCGATTGTCGCCGGTTTCGTGGTGCTGGCGCTGATCGTCGGCGCCCGCGCCATGCTCGTTGAAGACCAGAGAGCCAATCGTGCCGCCGCACGCCAGACTCTTGAATATCAGCAGTTGCTTTCCGGCCTCCTTGCTCTGGCACAGGACGCCGAAAGCGGTCAGCGCGGCTATCTCCTGACCGGCGAGAAATCCTATCTCGACCCCTACCGGAAGGCAGTCGATGCAATTCCGGGGCAGCTCTCCCGCATCGACGCCATGGCGGCTTCGGACGACCCGTTCGTCCAGCAGATCAATCACATCAAGGATGCGCTTTCGCAAAAGCAGGCTGAACTGGCCGAGACCATCGCCCTGTACGACAGGGGCGATGTGGCCGGGGCGTTGCAACTGGTCCGCAGCGGCCAGGGCAAGGCCGCCATGGATGAAATCCGGACCAGCATGGATACGATCCGCCGCAGCGGCGCGGCCGACATCGCGGCGCGCGACGCGCACACGGACCAGGTCGAGGCCTGGCTGCGCGTGGGTTCGCTGGCGGCCCTCGTCGCGATCTTCCTGCTTGGCGCCTACACCATCCACGTATCCCGCCGCCGCTTCCGCGAGGTCGCCACCGCCCAGGAAGAGTTGATGCGCAAGAACACCGAGCTCGGCAACGAGATCCTGACGCGTGAAAAGGCCGAATCCCAGATACGCCAGATGCAGAAGATGGAAGCCGTCGGGCAATTGACTGGCGGCATCGCCCACGATTTCAACAACATGCTGGCGGTGATCCTCAGTGCCATGAACCTTGCCCAGCGCAAGCTGAGGCGTGGCGAGCATGATATAGAAAAGCTGATCGAAGCCGCGACCGACGCGGCCAGCCGTGCCGCCAATTTGACTTCCCGGCTTCTTGCCTTCTCCCGTCTGCAGCCGCTGGCGCCGCAGGTCGTCGACACCAACCGGCTGGTGACCGGCATGTCCGACCTCCTGCGACGGACCCTGGGCGAGGGCATTCGCATCGAAACGGTGCTGGGGGGCGGCCTGTGGAAAACTCACGCCGACCCCAGCCAGATCGAGAACGCGATCCTCAATCTGGCCATCAACGCCCGCGATGCCATGGATAATGACGGCAAGTTGACCATCGAGACCGCCAACAGCTACCTCGACGAGGCCTATGCCTCGACGCATGCCGAAGTCACGCCCGGCCAGTATGTGATGGTCGCGGTGACCGACACCGGTGCGGGCATGTCACCGGAGGTCATTACCAAGGCCTTCGAACCCTTCTTCACCACCAAGCCGGTCAACAAAGGCACGGGACTGGGGCTGAGCCAGGTGTTCGGCTTCGTCAAACAGTCAGGTGGCCACGTCAAGATCTACTCCGAACCGGGGGAAGGCACGACGATCAAGATCTACCTGCCACGCTTCTTCGGCCCCGAGCAGCCGGCCGCGCCCGCCGAGCGTGGCAAGAGCGTCTCCAAGGTCACCGAGACGATCCTCGTGGTCGAGGACGACGCCCGCGTGCGAGCCGCCACGACGGACACCATGCGCGAACTCGGCTACACCGTCATCCAGGCCGGAAGCGGCCCGGAGGCCCTTCAGAAGCTGGCCGCGACGCCTGGCATCGCCCTGCTTTTCACGGATATCGTCATGCCGGTGATGAACGGCCGCAAGCTCGCCGAGGAAGCGGTCGCGCGCCAGCCCGGGCTGAAAGTCATCTTCACCACCGGCTTCACCAGGAATGCCGTCGTCCACAACGGTGTGCTCGACCATGACGTGCATTTCCTCGCCAAGCCGTTCACCATCGAGCAGCTGGCCGCGAAGTTGCGCGACGTGCTGGACACGAAGTAGGCGGGCTTGGCGGCAGGGAGAAAATGTTGCCTTGACATTCGAGGCCTCACGCCCGACTTCCTAGCGCATGACCCCGAAATCGACTTCGATTTCGGAAAGGGATCATGCGCAGAATCAAAGTGCTACAGCGTCCTTTGCGCGTCCGAAGGACGCGCGGCGCTGTAGTGTCGAGGAGACCAATCTATGCCAGAGCCCCGACGATCGACGATCGATGCCGGAGAAGTGGAACGCTTTTCCGCCCTTGCCGCCGAATGGTGGAACCCGAACGGCAAGTTTCGCCCGCTACACAAATTCAATCCGGTCCGGCTTTCCTATATCCGCGACCAGATCGCGACGCGCTTCGGCCGTGACCCGCGCGCGGCACGGCCGTTCGAAGGCCTGCGCATCCTCGACATCGGCTGCGGCGGTGGCCTTTTGTGCGAGCCGATGGCGCGGCTTGGCGCCGAGGTCGTGGGAGCCGACGCCTCGGAAACGAACATCGAAGTGGCAAAACTGCATGCCGCCGAAGGCAATGTGAGCGTCGACTATCGCGCCACGACGGCCGAGGACCTCGCCGACGCCGGCGAGACATTCGACGTCATTCTCAACATGGAAGTGGTCGAGCATGTCGCCGACATCGACCTGTTCGTCGCCAAATGCGGACAGATGGTCCGGCCCGGCGGCATCATGTTCGTGGCCACCATCAACCGTACGCTGAAGGCGCTGGGGCTGGCCATCATCGGCGCTGAATACGTCCTGCGCTGGCTGCCACGCGGCACCCACCAGTTCGGCAAGCTGGTGCGCCCGGAAGAACTGGAAAAGGCGCTTGGCGGCGCCGGCCTGACGGTCATCGACCGCACCGGCGTCACCTACAACCCGCTTGCCGACCGCTGGTCGCGGTCGAAGGATATGGACGTCAACTACATGGTGCTGGCGGAAAAAGGATCGGTCTGACCTTTCTCGCTATTCGGCATTGAGCGGACGGTAGCCGCCGCGCCAGTAGATCAGCGCCTGGCTGGTGTCGCGGGTGCGCACCGCCTCGACCGAACCGATGACGATGGAATGCGTGCCGCGGTCGATCATCTCGTCGAGGCTGCAGTCGAAGGCGGCCACCGCGTCCGAAAGCAGCGCGGCTCCGGTTTTCAGCGTCGTCCATTCGGCGCCATCATAGCGGTCCTTGCCCTTGATGCCGCCAAAGCCGGAGAAACGCTCGGCCACGTGCTGGTGCTGGGGACCGAGCGAATTGACGCCGAAATGCCGGTAGCGCTCGATTACCGGCCAAGTCGATGACGAGCGGTTGACGCAAGCGATCACCTTGGGCGGTTCGGCCGACAGCGAGACCACCGAAATGACCACGAGACCAGAACGGTCGTCACCGATGCCGGCGGTGATGACGCTGACATTGCCGACGATGAGCCGCATGGCGGCGCGGAAATCGGCGACGCCGACGGGGCCCTCCCCCAAAACTGTGGACATAACCTCCTCCTTCGCAGCCTGGATCGGTTCATCGTTTCACGGAAACGCCGAACCACTCCATCTGTTTGCCTTGACGCAATTCCGGGCGGAAAACCGTTTCACACTTTTCCTGGAATTGCTCTAAGCCGCCGACTGCATCGTGGCCGGCGCGATGCGGACACCTCTCTCTTCGAGAATGGGTAGCACGGTGTCGCGGAAATAGGGGAATTCCCCGGCATAGTCGACAAAGGACAGCGTCGAACCGCGAAACCCGGCCGCATGCAAGGCAGTGATCCCGTCGGCGACCTGTTCCGGCGTGCCGGTGAGCGGGAAGCCGCCATGGCCCGCCGCCATACGGTCGCGGATGAGCGCCAAGAGATCATGCGGGAACGACTGCGCATGGGCGAACTGCAGCTTCACCAGATTGTCGACCGCCGCCCAGTCGGCGTTGGTGCGGCCGAAATGTTCGAGATAGTCCCTGGCTTCCTTTTCGGTCGGCCGGCACACGACATGGGCGAAGGTCAGCACGTCGACATCGCTGCCGGCGGTCCTCGCTTGCTCCTTCAGCGCAATGATCTCATCCTTGGAGCGCGCCAGGTCGATTGCCGGCGTGAACAGGAAATCGGCGTTGCGGACCGCGAATTTGCGGCCCGCTTCTGAACCGGCGGCGTTGAGGATGGGCAGCCGCGAAGCCGGGCGCGGGTCGCCAAGCACATTCCTGAGCTTGAACCAGTTGCCGTCCCAGTCAAAGGCCTCCGTGCGCTCCCACAACGCGTTGACGATATCGAACCATTCCTGGGCATAGCCGTAGCGCGTGACGTGGTCGTCGGGCAGCGTCAGCCCAAGCGCTTCATATTCCGGCTTGTTCCAGCCGGCGACGATGTTGAGGCCGATGCGGCCACGGCTGATCTGGTCGATGGTCGCCAGTTGCTTGGCGACGACGACGGGATGGTTGGCCGCGGTATGCGTCGTGGCAAAGACGGTGATGTTGCGGGTAAGCGCCAGCAGCCCAGCGGCCCAGGTGATCGTCTCCAGCACATTGCCGTGGAAGTTGGTCTCGCCGCCATAGCCGATCCAGCGCGCGATCGGCAGCATGAAGTCCATGCCGGCCTCGTCGAGCAGATACGCCAGCCGCAGATTGTTGTCCCAGGAACTGACCCAGCGCTCCGGGATCTTGGTGACGGTCATGCCGCCGGAGCAATTGGACGCGAAAGTGCCGAGGAAGAAGGGTTGCGCATCAGGCGCAGTCTTGTCGAGCATGCTCATTGGGGGGTGTTCTCCTCATTTTTTATTATAATTTATAATAGAAAGTCTATCATAAATCCATGTAGACGCAACCACCGGGATCGGCGCATGCTCATAGCGGGGAACAGGCAGATGAATGATCGGCGCAAATCTCAGGAAACAGAGGCCAAGTTGCTGGATCGCGGCTGGCATCTGGCGCGCACGCCGCTGGAAATCGATGTCACCGAAGTCGAGTATGCGCTGATGCGCTCCTATGAGGCGTTCGGCCATTGGCAGGCCGAATGCCTTGCCACGGTGATCGAGTTTTCCGCCAGCGGCCCCGAGAACGCGCTGCTCCATGTCATCCGGATGAACGACCGCCCGAAAAGCGTGCGCGATCTTGCCCAGATGACCAATCGCGATGACATTCCCAACATCCAGTACAGCCTGCGCAAATTGCTCAAGGGCGGCTTGATCACCCGCACCGGCAGCGGCAGGGCCGGCGTTACCTATGAGGTCACTCCACTCGGGCATCGCGTGACCGAACGCTACGCCGACATCCGCTCCGTTCTGCTCATCGAAGCCGTGACGCGCATTCCCGAAATGGCCGATAAGCTCGAGGAGGTCGCGCGCACGCTCGAGCTGATGACCGGCATCTACGAACAGGCGGCGCGCGCCGCCGCCACCCACCGCCGCCGGCATCCAAGGCAGGAGCCCGGAGGCGACGCCGATGGCAAGGGCTGAAGACGCTTAGGCGGCTTGGCTCTGCGCTCTCGCACCGGTCTGGCCTTGCGCCCTGGTGGTGATGAACACGCCGGCGGTGATGATAACGGCGCCGGCCCAGGTCAGCAGCTGGTAGTGCTCGCCCAGGAAGATCGTGCCGGCAAACAGCCCCACCGCGGCCGCCACATAGCCGATCTGGCTGAGATAGACCGGGCCGCCGACAGCCTGCAGCCGGAAGAAGAAGGCGAACATCGCCGATGCGGATGCGACCTGCGCGACGACCACCAGCGGCACGCCGCCGAGCGGGGCGAAAGCCCTGACGCCGAACAGGGCGAGAATGCCGGCGAGCAACAGCGTCGCCGACGCCAGATGGCTGCCGACGGCAAGCTCGATCGGGCCGGTGCCTTCCGGCCAATCGACGGTACGGTAGATGTTGCCGGCGGCGAGGCTGACCGGAATGAGCAGCCCCACGGCCACCCAGAAATAATCGGCCGGCTGGCCGGCCTCTCCGCGCGTAAGAGCGACCATCACCGCACCGATGAAGCCGACGGCAATGCCTGATATGCCGAGCATATTGGGGCGCCGGACACCGAGCAGGATCGAGAACACCAGCGTGACGACCGGCGAAAGCGTGAACATGATGCCCGTATAGCCGGCGCCGAGATGCGGGATGGCTGAAAACATCAGGAGATTGGGAAACGCGTAGGACACCGCCGCGGTGACGAAGAAATAGCGCAGCTTATGCGCCGTCAGCCGGATCTTTTGCCTGCTGAGCAGCAATGCGCACAAAAGCACGCCGCCGGCGCCGAGCGAAATAACGAAGGCCCAGACCATGGCCGGCACGCCGGCCGCCGTGGCGAGCTTGCCGAAGGGCAGCGTCAGGCCAAGGAGGCCACCGGTGACCACCAGCAGGCCGAGCGCCGAATCCCAGAGAAATTTCATCGGACGGTCCCGTCGTTGACTGGCGGCGCTTGGCCGCCGTGATATCTTGCGATAAGATAATGGAAAGATTCTTAGCGTCAAGATATTTGATGGTGAGATATATGGACAGAGCAGCGAAGGCCATCGAACAGTGGCGACGGGAACGGCCGGATCTCGACGTGTCGCCGATGGGCGTGATCGGCCGGCTGAACGAGGCGTCCTCGCTGATCGCGCGTGACCGCCTCGCGCCGGTTTTTGCCCGCTTCGGACTCCAATCGGGGGAATTTGACGTGCTCGCGACGCTGCGCCGTTCCGGCCAGCCTTACGCGCTGACACCGACCGAGCTCTATGAGGCGACGATGGTGACCTCCGGCGCCATGACCGCCCGGCTCGACCGGCTGGAGAAGGCCGGACTGATCCTGCGCGCGCCGCACCCCAGCGACCGGCGCGGGGTTGTTGTGCAATTGACGGAAAAAGGTCTCGCGCTGATCGACGAGGCTGTCACCGCCCATGTCGCCAATGAACACGAGATTCTTTCGGGCCTAACGAAGGCCGAGCATGAGACGCTTTCGAGCCTGCTCGAGAAGCTGATCGGCAACGTGAGCTGATCGTTCAGTTGCGGTCGTCCGGAAACACCGGGATCGGCATGAAATCGACGCCGTCCTCGGCCAGGCTCTTGGCCTCTTCCAGCGTCGCTTCACCATAGATGCCGCGCGGGTCGGTTTCGCCGAAATGGATCTTTCGCGCTTCCTCGGCGAACTTGTCGCCGACATAGTCGGCATTCTCGCGCACCTTCTCGGCCATAGCCTTCAGTCGCGCCATGGCCTGCTTCTGCGCCTCGCCCATGGCCAGCGCAATGGTTTCCTGCTTGCGGGCCGTCGAGACGGCGGGCGCCATCAGGGCCTTCCGCACCGTATGGGAGCCGCAGCTGGGGCAATCGACAAAGCCGCGCCTCTTCTGGGTGTCGAAATCGTCATTGCTGCGAAACCAGCCCTCGAACTCGTGCTCGTTTTCGCAGATGAGGGAAAAGCGGATCAAAAGGCGGCACCCCTGAGACGCGGCGCCTCCACCGCGCCAGCATTGATGGTGAAATCCCGCGCATTTCTGAGGTTCGGGATCTTCTTGCGCGCCGCAAGCGACTGCGCCGGGTCGATCTCGGCGACGATCACATCGGGCTCGTCATGCGCGGCTTCCGCCAGGATGCGCCCCCACGGATCGACGATCAGCGAATGGCCATAAGTCTCGCGGCCGTCCTCGTGCAGGCCGCCTTGCGCGGCGGCGACGACAAAGGCGCCGTTCTCGATGGCGCGGGCCCTCAGCAGCACGTGCCAGTGCGCCTCGCCCGTCTGACGGGTAAAGGCCGCGGGCACGGTCAAAAGGTCGGCGCCCGCCATCGCCTCGGCACGGAACAGCTGCGGAAACCGCAGATCGTAGCAGACCGCGAAACCCAATTTCGCGCCCGCGATCTCGGTCACGACGGCCTCGGTGCCTGGTTCATAGGAGGCGGATTCGCGCCAGCTCTCGCCATTGTCGAGATCGACGTCGAACATGTGGATCTTGTCATAGGCGGCAAGCGTGGTGCCGTCCGGGCCAAACAACAGCGCCCGGTTGGCGAGCTTGCCGTCGGCGCGCAGGATGGCGGTCGAGCCGATATGCAGGTAGACACCGAGTTCGCGCGCCAGTCGGCGCGCGGTCGCGACGACGATGTCTTTGTCCTCGGAGGTAAAGGAGGCGGCACGCGCTTCCTTGTCGCGGATCAGCGCCCCGGTCATTTCAGGCGTCTGGATGTAGGTGGCATTTTGCGCCGCCGCTTCACGCACCAACCGTTCGAGATCGACCGCATTGCGCTCTGGACTTTCGCCTGAGCGCATCTGGATCGCCGCGGCCTTGAAAACATCCATGATCATACCCTCAAATCGTCGTGCCGTTGGCGAGCAGTTTGTCCAGCCGGCCTTCGGCCTCCAGATCATGGAGGTCGTCGCAGCCGCCGACATGCCTGTCGCCGATGAAAATCTGCGGAAAGGTCGTACGCCCATGAGCGCGCGAAACCATCTCCTGGCGCAGTTCCGGCGAAAACGAGGCGTCATGCTCGGTATAGGCGACGCCCTTGCGCTCCAACAGCCGCTTGGCCGCCGTGCAATAGCCGCACATCATGCGGGTGTAGATGGTGACATCGACCATGACGTTTCCGTTCTCTGTTGCCGACTTATATAGTCACGGACTCGTCCGCCCGGAAGTCCCCCGGCAACACGCGGGCAAACGTCAGCACGTCGACGGCGGCCGCACCTCCTCTTTTCAGCGCCTTCGTGGCGGCACGCACGGTGGCGCCCGTGGTGTAGACATCGTCGATCAGAAGCACCCTGCGGCCGGCAATCTCGATTTCCGCTTCCGCCGGCACACGAAACGCGGCCCGCACATTCTCCTCGCGTTCCTGTCGCTCCAGCCCGACCTGCTGGCGGGTGAGTTTCACGCGCCGCATGGCGGAGGGCGCGAAGGACAGCCCGCCGAGTTCGCAAACCGCGCGCCCCAATTCCGCCGACTGGTTGAAACGCCGCTTGAAAAAGCGCCGCCAGTGTAGCGGCACCGGCACCACCACATCGGCCTCGGCAATGAGATCGGCGCCCGCGCGCGCCATCCAGCGCGCCATCCAAGGCGCGAGATCGGTGCGGTCCTGGTATTTCAGCCCTTGCACCATCTGGCGAGCCACGCCGGAATAAGCGACGGCCGCCCGTGCTCGCTCGAAGGGCGGTGGATCGGCGATCGCCTCGGCCGACAGAAAGCCCTCGCCCATATGGTGGATGAATGGCGTGCCCATCACCGGGCACCAGGGTCGTTCCAGCAGCCTGAGTTTCGGCCAGCAGGCGCCGCACAGCACGCCAGGCTGCGAGACATGCCGGCGGCAGCCGGCGCAGACGGGCGGAAACAGAATGCCCGACGGCCAGCCGAGAGCCGATCGGGCCAGGCTCCTGATGTCGATGGACTTGATCTTGGACATCGGATCGGCCACGTGGTTCTCTGCCATCATACCAACTATATCAGTGCCCCCAGGGCAGGGACAAACAAGGATCCGCCCCTTGCAGCCTATAATGGATACCTCACTATGGCTGGCGCACAAGCGGCGCGCGCTTGCTCATCCTGTCGACGGCGCCGATTTCCTGATGAACCGCGCCGCCGAGGACCTTGCCGACCGGTTGGGTGCCGTCGAGCGCCGGTTCGGCAAGGCGGCGGTGCTGTTTTGCCAGACGCCGGCGGCAGCCGACGTTCTGGCTGCGAGCGGCAAGGTTGGGGACGTCGTCCGCGTCGAGACGGACGCCGCCTTCCTGATCGGCAGTGCCGGCTTGGTCGCACCCCTGGAGACCGTGCCGTTCGAACCGCAAAGTCTCGATCTGGCCGTGTCGCTTCTGTCCTTGCAGGCGATGAACGACATCCCCGGCATGCTGATCCAGATCCGCCGCGCGCTGCGGCCGGATGGGCTTTTCCTCGGTGCCTTTGCCGGTGCAGGTACGCTCGGCGAGCTGCGCGAAAGCCTGCTTGCGGCCGAGACCGAGCTTTACGGCGGTGCCAGCCCGCGCGTCATCCCGTTCACCGATGTGCGCGACGCCGGTGCGCTGCTGCAGCGCGCCGGTCTGGCACTGCCGGTCGCCGACGTCGAGACGGTGACGGTGCGCTATGCCAACCTGTTTGCCCTGATGGCCGATCTGCGCGCCATGGGCGAAACCAGCGCACTGGCCGATCGCAGCCGACGACCGGGGGTTCGCAAGCTGTTTGCCCGCGCCGCGGAAATCTACGCCGAGCGTTTTTCCGACCCCGACGGTCGGATCCGGGCAAGTTTCTCGATGGTCTGGATGTCCGGCTGGGCGCCCGATGCGTCACAGCAAAAACCGCTGAAGCCTGGTTCAGCCAAGGTCTCGCTGAAGACCGTACTGGAGGAACCCGAAGGGCATTGACCTGCCCGCCACGCTGACAGCCAGGATCAAGGCGCGAAGGCGTTCGCAAGCCGGCTGGAGTTGTCGCTGAACAGCCAGGTAATGGAGTTGAAGACCTGGCCGATGCCGCCGATGATGGTCAGGGACAGCACGGTGACAATCAGCGCGTATTCGACGGCGGTGGCGCCGGTGTCGTCCTTCAGAAAACGCAGCAGCACTGTTTTCATGGCCTCGATCCCCGTTGCCGGGACCTTATCGCCGATCTGTTAAGAAAGGTTAATGGCAAAGGCTTAACAGGCGGTGAAACAGCCGCTCCCGCGAAAATGTCTTAACCATCTCAGCAGTCGCCGCTGGTCCTGCCGTCCGACCCGATGATGCAGACCGAACCGGGCTCCGGCTGCAGCACGCTGCGGCGCACCGTATAGGTGCTGCGATGGCTGATCGAACCGGTCGCCGTCATGTCGAGACCGGGAAAACCGTCGCGAGCCGACTGCGAGCGCGTCTGACTGTCGAGGAAAGGCGTCGCGATCAGCGCCAGCGCCACCGCGGCCGATCCGAACAGCAACGTGACGCGCAAGATGCCCATCCCGGCATCGGCGGCACGGAAGCCGCGGTCGGGCCGGATCGAATCCCAATCCCTGTCCAGGCTCATGCTATCGCTCCCTGCGATTCGGCGGCGACCGTGACAAATACGGCCATGCATCAATTTTTCATGATGAGATAAATCTTCCATTAACGCTGGCCGACATGGACCGTGGTTCCGATCAGCTCACCGATCCTCAGAGGAGATCGATGAGAAACGGAATCAGCGGCGCGTCGGCCGGCGGCATCGGGTAGTCGCGCATCTGCTTTGGCCGCACCCATTTCAGCGTCTGCCCTTCCCTGGGCTGGGCGATGCCGCGGAAGCGGCGGCAGACAAACAGCGGCATCAGGAGATGGAAGTCGTCATAGGAATGGCTGGCGAAGGTAAGCGGTGCCAGACACGGGATCTCGGTCTCGATGCCGATCTCCTCAAGCAATTCGCGGATGATGCATTGCTCCGGCGTCTCGCCAGGCTCGACCTTGCCGCCAGGAAATTCCCACAGGCCGGCGAGTTGCTTGCCTTGCGGCCGCTGCGCCAGGAGCACGCGGCCGTCGGTGTCGACCAGAGCGCAGGCAGCAACCAGGAGCAGGCGCTTGCCGGGACCGACCAGATCATTCATGCCCGGGCGGCCGGCGGTAGTGATAGCGATAGACTTCGTCGAAACCGAGCGAGCGGTAGAGCGCCAGCGCCGGCGCATTGCCCGCCTCGACCTGCAGCCAGGCTTCCCGCGCGCCGCGCAGCCTCGCCCATTTCAGCGCCGACAGGATCAGGTTGCGGCCATGCCCCTTGTTGCGCGCCGATTTGTCGGTGGCGACCTCGAACAGTCCGGCGAGATCGCCATCATGCACGCAGATCAGCGTCGCCAGCGGCTCCGCTTCATCCTCGAGGGCGAACAGCCCGGCCTCCGGCTGGATGGCGCCGATGATCTCCGACAGGCCAGGCCGCAGCGAAACGTCGGAGCCGCTGACCTTGAGCGAAGCGCCGATGAAGCGGCTGATGTCCTTGAGCGGAATCTGGTCCATGGCCGCATCGAGCTGCGCGTCGCCCAGCGGCAGCCGCATGACCAGCGATTCGTCGAACCGGCTCCAGCCCTCCTTGTCGAGATGGCTGGCCAGATCGGGACCCGACAGCGGCGACATGCGAAACGTCAGCGGCCGGCCATAGGCGTCGAAGCGGCGGCTGGCGCGGCCGATGCGGTCGGCGATGTGCTGGGTGTCGCCGGGATCGAGCGGATTGACCGAATTCAGCCGCTTGGCCGGGTGGCCGGCGGTCAGCCGCACCACCCAGGTGCCGTCATAGTGGACGGCCGCCGCCGGCCACGCGCGAAAGCCGGCCGCTTCGTAGCGGCGCACGGTTGCGAGCATGCTTGCCGGATGGCGCGAGACCAAGGCGATCAGCTCCGGTAGTCGCCGTTGATGGCGACATATTCCTTGGTGAGATCGCAGGTCCACACGGTCGCTTTGCCGCGGCCGATGCCGATATCGGCGCGGATGCGGATATCGTCGCGCTTCATGTAGGCCGAGGTCTTTTCTTCCGAATAGGCCGGGTCGCGCTCGCCCTCATGGGCCAGCCTGTTGTCGCCGAACCAGATCGACAACCGGTCGCGGTCGGCGGGCTCGCCGGCCTTGCCGACGGCCATGACGACGCGGCCCCAATTGGCATCCTCGCCGGCGACTGCCGTCTTGACCAGCGGCGAATTGGCGATCGACAGCGCGATCCGCTTGGCCGAGCGGGCCGATTTCGCGCCGGTCACGGTGACTTCGACCTGCTTGCGCGCGCCCTCGCCGTCGCGCACCACCTGCAGCGCCAGCGACTTCAGCACCTTGCCGAGCGCCCGACGAAACGCGCCGAGCCGGGCATCCCTAGGGTCGGTGATCTCAGGTGCGCCGCGCTTCGCGGCCTTGCCGGTGGCAAAGAGCAGCAGCGTATCGCTGGTCGACGTATCGCTGTCGACTGTGACTGCGTTGAACGTCCTGGCCGTGCCGCGCGACAGCAGATCCTGAAGAACGGATGCCGCGATCGGCGCGTCGGTGGCGATGAAGGAGAGCATCGTCGCCATGTCAGGCGCGATCATGCCGGCGCCCTTGGAAATGCCGTTGATGGTGACGTCCGTGTCGCCGAGCTTGACGGTCTGCGTCGCCACCTTCGGATAGGTATCCGTGGTCATGATGGCCTTCGCCGCTTCGGTCCACAGGTCCGGCTTGCCGTCGCTGACCAGCCCGGCGAGCAGATGGCTGAACTTGGTTGTGTCGAGCGGCTCGCCGATGACACCGGTCGAGGCCAGGAAAACTTCGCCCGCCGTGCAGCCGGCCGCCTTGGCCGCCGCCTCGCCGGTCAGCGCGGTGGATTCGCGGCCCTTCTTGCCTGTGAAGGCGTTGGCATTGCCGGAATTGACGACCAGCACCCGGGCCTTCCCAGCGCCAAGGTTCTGCCGGCAGAAATCGACCGGCGCCGAGGGGCATTTCGACTTCGTGAACACGCCGGCGACCGTGGTCCCGGCGTCGAAGACCATCGCCAGCAGGTCGGTGCGGTTCTTGTATTTTATCCCCGCCTCGGCGGTGGCGATGCGCACCCCTTCGACGACAGGCATCTTGGGGTATTTCTTCGGCGCGAGCGGTGAAATCGTGGTGGACATGGCAACCTCGGGCGGGAAAATCGCAAGGGGAAGGCCGGTTTGCCCGATACGGTGCGCCGGCGCAAGGGCGTTTTCGCCACGCCTGCGGGGCGGGAAACCCACTCCGGATCCAGCCTGCGTTCAGAACCGATAAGGGATGGCGCATCGTGTCGGAGACATCGCAGATGACGGACGCGCTCTCACGCTGAAAAACGGGGCGTTTCGTTTCATCGCCGGATCACTTATCATCGCCGGGAAATTGAGGCGAGGACGACAGGAATGGCCGAGGAGGCGGATACGGCGCGCAGATCGATCGGTGCGCGGCGCAATCCCGACAGTGCGGATGCCATTCTGGAGGCCGCCGAGGCAGTGCTTGTCGAGGCCGGCTATGCCGGCTTCTCGATCGAGGCGGTGGCGCGGCGCGCCCGCGCCGGCAAACCGACCATCTATCGCTGGTGGCCAAGCAAGGCCGCGCTGCTGCTCGAAGTCTACCAGCGCCAGAAGCGCGTCGACGTTCCCGATACCGGAAATCTGGAAGAGGATCTCGTCGGCTTCCTGCAGAACCTGTTCTTCCACTGGCGCGAGACATCGTCGGGCAGCGTGTTCAGGTCGCTGATCGCCGAGGCGCAGTCGGATGAAGCCGCGGCCGCGGCCCTTGCCGGCTATGCCGGCGGGCGCCGCGGCCACACCGATCAGATCATCGAGCGCGCCAAGGCAAGAGGCGAGGTCGCGGGCGACATCGATCCGGCCATGGTCGCCGACCTGCTGGCTTCCTATGCTTGGCGGCATCTCCTGACCAACCGGCTCGACGAGCCCGAGGCAACGATACGCACGGTGGTCCGCTACCTCCTGAAAGGCATAGCGGCCGTCCAATAAACAAAGGGCGCGGCAACCTTCGCTGCCGCGCCCTTTTGAAAAAGCCTTTAAGGCTTACTTGCCGCTTTCCAGCGTATCGACGGCCTGCTTCAGCTTGGCGTCGGGGATTTCGACCTTGGCGCCCGCGCGCAGCGACTTGACCAGCGCGAAATACTTGTCGCGGATGACGGCCTGCTTGGCCTGGTCCTTGACGTCGTCAAAAGCCGGCGGCTGCTTGGCGCGCTTGTCCTCGAGCTTGATGACATGCCAGCCGAACTGCGACTGCACCGGCTGCTCGGTGTATTTGCCGACCTCTAGCGCAAAGGCCGCCTTGTCGAATTCCGGCACCATCTGGCCGGGTCCGAACCAGCCGAGGTCGCCGCCATTGGACTTGCCTGAAGGATCACTGGTGTGCTCGTTGGCGAGCTTCTGGAAATCGGCGCCGCCGTCGAGCTGCTTGATGATGGCCTCGGCCTCCTCCTTCGTCTTCACGAGGATGTGACGGGCATGTACCTCGTTGACCGGCGGTGTGTTGGCGATCTCCTGGTCGTAGCGGGCGCGAACCTCGGCGTCGGTGACCTTGTCGACGACGCCCTTCTCGACCATCTCGCCATGCAGGGCGCGCTGCTGCAGGAAGGCCATGCGGCGCTGGAAGTCTGGATCCTTGTCGAGACCATCGGTGACGGCCTTGGCGGCCATGACGCGGATCTCGATGGCCGCGGAGAGTGCGGCGGCGCGGCGCTGTTCGGGCGGCAGTTGCGCGAATTGCTGCGACAGCTCGCCTTCGGCAAGCACCAGATCGGCTTCAGTGAGCGATTGGCCGTTGACCGTGGCGACGACGGCATTCGGATCGACCGGCTTCACCGCGGGTGCCGCCGCGTCGGCCGGAGCAGCAGGAGCGGTCTCCTGCGCCATCAGCGGGGAGAGGCAAAGAGCCGACAGGCCGAAGGCCAGGCCAAGGCTGGCAAGCGACGCACGGCGGAACAACAAGGGCATTGGAATGACTCCGGTGAAGGATTGTAAGGAGGATGGGTTCCAGATCAGCCAGATTGCGGCGGAATTTGGCGCGCCCGCCAGGGCTAGCGCGGCGTTGACATCAGTTGAGCCCCCTCTTATCTGTCCAACGACTTGGCGTCCAGAACCGTTTTCCGGGCGCTTTTTGTGTTTGCCCGTATTCAGGCGGCGCGTTCACGCGGATTTGATGGGGCCGGCCGGCGCCCGTCTCAAGATTGAGAATTCTATCGAAAGGACCATTGGATGGTCAGTCTCGGCGGTCTCGCCCGTAAGGTTTTCGGTTCCTCCAACGACCGTCGGGTCAAATCGACCCGGCCCCGTGTCGAGGCGATTAACGCCATGGAAAACGAGATGCGGGCGCTCTCCGACGCGGAGCTTGCCGGCCGCACGGAGAAATTCCGCCAGGATATCGCCAACGGCGCCAGCCTTGACGACCTTTTGGTACCGGCCTTCGCCACCGTCCGCGAGGCGGCGCGCCGAGTGCTGGGCATGCGGCCCTTCGACGTCCAGCTGATCGGCGGCATGGTGCTGCACAATGGCGGCATCGCCGAAATGCGCACCGGCGAAGGCAAGACCCTGGTCGCGACGTTGCCGGTCTATCTCAACGCGCTTGCCGGCAACGGCGTCCATGTCGTCACCGTCAACGACTATCTAGCCACGCGCGACTCCGAATGGATGGGCCGCGTCTACAAGTTCCTCGGCCTCTCGGTCGGCGTCATCGTTCACGGCCTGTCCGACGAGGAGCGTCGCGTTGCCTACGCATCCGACGTCACCTACGCCACCAACAACGAGCTCGGCTTCGACTACCTCCGCGACAACATGAAGTACGAGCGCGCGCAGATGGTGCAGCGCGGCCACAATTACGCGATCGTGGACGAAGTCGATTCCATCCTGGTCGACGAGGCGCGCACACCGCTGATCATTTCCGGTCCGCTCGAGGATCGTTCGGAAATGTACAACACCATCGATACCTTCATCATCCAGCTGCAGCCGCAGGATTATGAGATCGACGAGAAGCAGAAGACTTCGATCTTCACCGAGGAAGGCACCGAGAAGCTGGAGAACATGCTGCGCGATGCCGGCCTGCTGAAGGGCGAGTCGCTCTACGATGTCGAGAACGTCGCCATCGTCCACCATGTCAACAATGCGCTGAAGGCGCACCGGCTGTTCCAGCGTGACAAGGACTATATCGTGCGCAACGGCGAGATCGTCATCATCGACGAGTTCACCGGCCGCATGATGCCCGGTCGCCGCTATTCCGAAGGCCTGCACCAGGCGCTCGAAGCCAAGGAGCACGTGGCCATCCAGCCGGAGAACCAGACGCTCGCTTCCGTCACCTTCCAGAACTACTTCCGCCTTTACAAGAAGCTTTCCGGCATGACCGGCACGGCGCTGACCGAGGCCGAGGAATTCGGCAATATCTACGGCCTCGAGGTCACCGAAATCCCGACCAACCTGCCGGTCATCCGCAAGGACGAGGACGACGAGGTCTACCGGACGGTCGAGGAGAAATACAAGGCGATCGTCAAGGAGATCCGCGAAGCCAGCGCCAAGGGCCAGCCGACGCTGGTCGGCACGACCTCGATCGAAAAGTCGGAGCAGCTCGCCGAGCGCCTGCGCAAGGAAGGTTTTAAGGATTTCGAGGTGCTGAACGCCCGGCACCACGAGCGCGAGGCGGCGATCGTCGCCCAGGCCGGCAAGCCCGGCGCCATCACCATCGCCACCAACATGGCTGGCCGCGGCACCGACATCAAGCTCGGCGGCAATGCCGAGATGCGCATCGCCGAGGAACTGGGCGACATGCCTGAGGGCCCCGAGCGCGAAGCACGCGAAAGGGAAATCAACGCCGACGTCGAGCGCCTGAAGGAAAAGGCGCTGGCCGCCGGCGGCCTCTACGTTCTCGCCACCGAGCGCCATGAATCGCGCCGCATCGACAATCAGTTGCGCGGCCGCTCCGGCCGCCAGGGCGACCCTGGCCGCTCGAAATTCTTCCTGTCGCTGCAGGATGACCTGATGCGCATCTTCGGCTCCGAGCGCATGGACGGCATGCTGCAGAAGCTCGGCCTTAAGGAAGACGAGGCGATCATCCATCCCTGGATCAACAAGGCGCTGGAAAAGGCGCAGAAGAAGGTCGAGGCGCGCAACTTCGACATCCGCAAGAACCTCTTGAAATATGACGACGTCTCGAACGACCAGCGCAAGGTGGTGTTCGAACAGCGCATCGAGCTGATGGACGGCGAAGGCCTGTCGGAAACCATTACCGAGATGCGTGAAGGCGTCATCGACGAGATCGTCGCCAAGGCCATTCCCGAGAACGCCTATGCCGAGCAGTGGGATGTCGCGGGCCTGAAGGCCGAGGTCGCCGAATTCCTCAATCTCGACCTGCCGGTCGACGAGTGGGCCAAGGAAGAAGGCATCGCCGAGGACGACATCCGCGAGCGCATTTCCGCTGCCGCCGAAGCCGCTTCCAAGGAGCGCGCCGAGCGTTTCGGGCCCGAGGTGATGAACTATGTCGAGCGCTCGGTGGTGCTGCAGACGCTCGACCATCTATGGCGCGAGCACATCGTCAACCTCGACCATCTGCGCTCGGTCGTCGGCTTCCGCGGCTACGCCCAGCGCGATCCGCTGCAGGAATACAAGAGCGAGGCATTCGAGCTGTTCCAGGCGATGCTCGGCAATCTGCGCCAGGCCGTCACCGCGCAGCTGATGCGCGTCGAACTGGTCCGCCAGGCCGCCGAGGCCCCGCCTCCGGAAGCGCCCGACATGTTCGGCACGCATATTGACGGCAGCACCGGCGAGAATGATTTCGAAGGCGGTGAAACCGCCCTTCTGGTGCGCCAGGAGAACAGTGCCATTGTCGCTCCGGAAGACCGCGACCCGAAGAACCCCGCCACCTGGGGCAAGGTCGGCCGCAACGAGGCCTGCCCCTGCGGTTCCGGCAAGAAATACAAGCACTGCCACGGCGCCTTCGCATAACGGCGCAGCGCTTTCCTTCTCCCCGTCCCTGTACGAGGAGAAGGTGCCCGAAGGGCGGATCAGGGGCGGCGCGAAGTCCCGCGATTATCGCATGCCCCAACCGGGAGATGACATGCCGGACTGCGCAAGCCGATTCGTCTATAGTTAATCTAATTCTCCTCACCCGGCCCATCAGCGCAATCTCCGTAGGCTCGCGCCGCCCCTCATCCGCCTGCTGGCACCTTCTCCCCGTATAGCGACGGGGAGAAGGAAGGTTCTCCGCCCACGTTTTCTTAAGGTGTTTTGGCTACACCAAAGCCCGAAAAAGAAGCGGAAAACGGAGTTTAATCGGGGTGCGCTTTTCCGCGGCCACGACTGCCGGGCGGTTCTTGCCGCAGCGTTTGGCGCTGCGCGTGGGGCCGCTGCTTGACCGCATCGATGCCGTCCTGTTCACCGCCGACGAGCGCGGCGAGGCGGGCCGCATGTCGGTCATCGCCTTCTCGATCCGTATCGTCAGCGCCGTCATCGCTTTCGTCAGCCAGGTGCTGATGGCCCGCTGGATGGGCTCGTTCGAGTACGGCATCTTCGTGCTTGTCTGGGTGACGATGGTCATCGTCGGCAATCTCGCCTGCCTCGGCTTCCACACCTCGGTCATCCGCTTCATCCCCGAATACCGCGAGCGCGGCCTGATGGACGAACTGCGCGGCATCGTCGTCGCCAGCCGCCTGTTCGTGCTGATCGCCTCGACGGTCATCGCTGGGCTCGGGGCGCTCGGCGTCTGGCTGGCGGCGCCCTGGATCGAAAACTATTACGTGATCCCGTTCATCCTCGGCGTCATCTGCCTGCCGATGATCGCGCTGTCGGATCTGCTGCAAGGCCAGGCAAGGGCGAACAGCTGGGCGCTGTTTGCCCTGTCGCCGACCTATCTGGTGCGGCCGGTGCTCATCCTGCTGTTCATGGCGCTGATGCTCTTCACAGGCTACGCCGCCGATGCCAGAACCGCGATCTTCGCCTCGATCGCCGCCACCTACGTCACCACGCTTGGTCAGTTGATCGGCGTCACCCAGCGCATGGAAAGACAGATCCCCACCGGGCCGATGAAGGTGCATTTCGCGCAATGGTTCATCGTCTCGCTGCCGATCTTCCTGGTCGAAAGTTTCTTCTTCCTGCTCACCAATGCCGACGTGCTGATGGTCGGCGCCTATATGGATCCCAACGACGTCGCCGTCTATTTCGCCACCGTCAAGACGCTGGCGCTGGTGCATTTCGTCTATTTCGCCGTCAAGGCCGGCGTCGCGCAGCGCTATGCGCAGTTCACCCACGGCGAGCCGGAAAAGCTTGCCGCCTTCGCCCGCGAGACGGTGTCGTGGACCTTCTGGCCGTCGCTCCTGATGGCGCTCCTGGTGCTGGCGCTCGGCGAACCCATGCTGGTGCTGTTCGGCCCCGAATTCACGACAGGCTATCCGCTGCTGTTCCTGCTTGTCTTCGGCGTCGTGGCGCGGGCCGCCGTGGGCCCCTGCGAAAGCCTGCTCACCATGAGCGGCAACCAGAATATCTGCGCCGCCGTCTATGCCATGACGCTGGCCTTGAACATCGGCCTCAACGTGGTGCTGATCCCGCTTTTCGGCCTGTGGGGCGCGGCCATGGCCACCGCCTTTGCCATGATCTTCGAGGCCAGCGCGTTGTCCTTCACCGTGTGGCGCAAGCTCGGCATCGTCATGGCGATCTTCGTGCCAGCCGAAGGAGCCGCCTGATGGCCGCCATCCCGTTGCTCGAGGAAACCAGCGGCGGCCCCGCCGGCGCCATGGTGTCGGGCCTTGCCGGGCTGGCGCGCGACCCCGACCCGGCCCATATCGAGATCCTCGCCAACAACCGCCCCGAGCGCAAACTGGCCATCTACCCGGCCTCGGCGGGTTTCGACCTCGTAGAGGAACTGGATTACCTCTGCACCCGTACGATCGAGCCGAACGTCTTCTTCAACCCGCGTTTCCTGGCGCCGGCCATGCCCCGGCTGGAGGACCGCGAGGTGCGCCTGGCGGTGATCCGCGACGGCGACGAATACCGCAACCGGCTGCGCCTTCTGGTGCCGTTCTCGGTGGAACGGCCGGTGGTGCCGCTCGGCGTCCCGGTCATGCGCACCTGGTCGAGCCCGTTCGGCCCGCTCGGCACGCCGCTGATCGACCGCGACGATCCGGTCGGCGTCGTCGAGGATTTCTTCTCGATGCTGTCGCGCCCGCACCTCAAGCTGCCGAAAGTCTTCGTCCTGCCAGACATCTGGCTCGACGGTCCGGTGGCGAGCCTGCTTGGCACGGTGGCCGAGACGCGCGGCCTGATACTGGTCACCACCGGCCAGACCCCACGCCCCGTGCTGGAGAGCCAAGCCGACGGCGACGCCTATCTGAAGGCCTCGCTGCGCTCGCACCATTATCGCGAGTTCCGCCGCCTGAAGCGCCGCCTTGCAGACCTCGGCAGGCTGGAGCACATCGTGGCGCGCGGCCCCGAAGAGATCCGCCACGCCATCGAAAGCTTCCTGACGCTGGAGGCGGCCGGCTGGAAGGGCCGCGAGCGCACCGCCATGGCGATCGACCGCTACCGCGCCGCCTTCGCCCGCGAGGCCGTGCACAGGCTTGCCGAACAGGACATGTGCCGCATCCATTCGCTGACGCTCGACGGCCGCACCATCGCCTGCCTGATCGTCTTCGTCGAGTCCGGCGTCGCCTATACCTGGAAGACGGCCTATGAAGAGACCCTGGCCGCCTATTCGCCGGGCACGCTGCTGATGATCGAGGTGACCAGGCGGCATCTCGACGATCCCAACATCATGATGACCGATTCCTGCGCGGTGCCGGACCATCCGGTGATGAGCAGGCTGTGGAGCGAGCGCAAGCCGATCGGCACACTGGTGATCGGGCTGACGCCGGACGCCGACCGCCTCGCCCGCCAAGCCGCCTCGCAGCTGCACCTCTATCGCGAGACCCGCAACATGGCGCGTCTGCTGCGCAACCGGATGAAGAGCTTGTTGAGGCGGCGCTGAGCCAATCGAATTCGCGAAGGCGTGCGAAGGAATTTGGTGCCCCTAGCCGGGATCGAACCAGCACTCCTTGCGGAACTCGATTTTGAGTCGAGCGCGTCTACCAATTCCGCCATAGGGGCTCAGGCCGGGCGGCCTGGATGGGCGCGGACTATACGGTTGGAGGGCTGTTCGTCAACTGCCCAATTTGCAGACCAGCTCACAGCCGCGACCAGACGGCACCTTTCCAATTTGTAAGACCGCGGCCATTGTGCAGCGCGAAAAACCTTTCTAGACAGACGGGCCGTTCCATAGGAGAGCCGATGCTTCGCGGACTGTACGACTGGACCCTGTCACTGGCGGCGCGCAAATCCGCCGAATGGTGGCTGGCTTTCATCGCTTTCGTCGAGAGCTCGGTATTCCTGGTGCCGGCCGACGTGCTCTATCTGCCGATGGCTTTGTCGCGGCCGGATCGCGCCTATCGCTATGCGCTGGTCGCCACCGTCGCCTCGGTGCTGGGCGGCATCGCCGGCTGGTTTATCGGCCACTACGCCTATGACGCGGTGGCGCGGCCGATCCTCCAATTCTACGGCAAGTACGACGAATTCGAGCAATTGCGAACTTCGGCGGGCGTAAGCATAGAATTCATCGCCCTGATGCTGGTCACCTCGGGTGCAGCCCATCTGCCGCCGATCAAGGTGGTGACGATCCTGTCCGGCGCCCTTGGCGTCAACCTGGCCCTGTTCATCGTGCTCGCCATCGTGGCGCGCGGCGGCCGCTTCCTGCTGCTGGCCTGGCTTTTGCGGCGCTATGGCGAACCGATCCGCGAATTCATCGAAAAGCGTCTCGGCCTCATCGCCAGCGCCGCCGCGGTAGCCCTGATTTTGCTTTATATCGTGATCAAGTACGCCCTCTGAGCCATCGCTCTCAAACCGCGCAATGCTTTTGGGTAAGCGGACCTGGCGGGCGGCGAACACAATGGACGAAAGACCCATGACAGCGACGATGAATGCCGATACCGGACGCCAGCGCACGCGGACCGCCCTGTTTCTCGCCGTCGCCATGGCCGCCACGGTTGGCTCGGCGCTCTGCTTCCAGTATATTGGCGGCTACATCCCCTGCCACCTCTGCCTGGAGCAGCGCACCCCTTACTATATCGGCGCGCCTTTGATGCTGCTGGCGGTGGTTGCTTCGCTGCTGCGTGCGCCCGCATGGCTGACGCGCGGCCTGCTGGGCATCGGCGGCCTGCTGATGCTCTACGGCCTCTATCTCGGCGTCTACCACTCCGGCGTCGAATGGGCCTGGTGGCAAGGTCCGGCCGATTGCACGGCGGGCGCCGGTCCGGTCGACACCGGCGGCAAGGGCGTGCTCGACGCGCTCGACAAATTCGTGCCGCCCTCTTGCGACAAGGCCGCGCTGCGCATCCTCGGCCTGTCGCTCGCCGGCTGGAACGCCATCGCGAGCCTTATCCTCGCCGCCGTCGCCTTCCGCGGCGCGCTTGCCCGCGATTGAGCTATAGAGCCGACGCGAGATCGTTCAAGGAATTCGGCAGGCCGAGTCGTATGGAGTGATTGTCGAGAACCGAAGCGGAGCGGACATTTGGTCCGTGAGCATCGGAAGCGCAGGCAATTGCTCCAGACGGCCGGCCTCCCGAATTCTCGAACGATCTCAAGGTTCGAGTTCGACATCCCAGTATAGATAATCCATCCAGCTTTCATGCAGGTGGTTGGGCGGAAACAGCCGGCCGTTGTTGTGCAGATCGTGCACCGTCGGCTGATAGGGCTTCTGCAGCGGCCACATCTTGGCTTGCGCCGGCATCATGCCGCCCTTCCTGAGGTTGCAAGGAGAACAGGCCGCGACGACGTTCTCCCATGTCGTGGCACCGCCACGATGGCGCGGGATGACGTGGTCGAAGGTCAGATCCTCGGGCGTGCCGCAATACTGGCACTGGAAGCGGTCGCGCAGGAAGACATTGAAACGGGTGAAGGCCGGATGCCTGGATGGCTTCACATAGGCCTTCAGGCTGACCACGCTCGGCAGCTTCATCGAGAAGGTCGGCGAGGAAACCGCATGCTCGTATTCGGCGACGATATTCACCCGGTCGAGGAACACTGCCTTGATGGCGTCCTGCCAGGACCAGAGCGACAAGGGGTAATAGCTGAGCGGACGGTAATCCGCATTCAGCACCAGCGCTGGAAGCCCATCCGGAGATACGGCAACCGTCACCTTGTTGACCTCCTTGGTTCGCACACGACCCCGAAAATCGAATTCGATTTTCGGAAAGGGTCACGTGCAGCTTCAAAAGACCCGCCGTTCGGCGCGGATACTGTAAGCCCGACATGACAGGGATGTGAAGCGGATTGTCGTTTGCCCGAAGTGCCAAAAATGCGTGATTTTCATGCCTTTTTGCGGATTCAGGCAGGCGGTGCGGCGTCGCGCCCCCTGGTTTCGCGATAATAGGACCAGAAAAGCCGCGATGCGACACCTCGCCACGGGCTCCATGATTCGGCCAACGCGATCAGTGTTTTCTCCGGCGGACGCGGCTCGATGCCGAGCGCATGGCCGACAGCAGCCTGCAGGGCGACGTCGCGCGCCGGGAAGATGTCGGGGTGCCCCGCGGCAAACAAAAGGTACACTTCGGCTGTCCAGGAACCGATGCCGGGCACAGCGGTCATCGTCGTGATCGCCTCGGTTGCGTCGAGCGAACACAGGTGATGGAGGTCGAGACCGGCGGCCACCGCCTGGGCAACCGCGATCAGCCCGCGCTGCTTGGGCCGCGACAGGCCGGCTTCGCGAAACATGTCCTCGTCGGCGGTCAGGATCGCCTGCGGCGTCAGCGGGTCGACGAGCCTGGTCAGCCGGCCGAAAATCGCATCGGCGCTTGCGCGGGAGACCTGCTGCGAGACGACAATCGAGGCCAGGCTCCTGAACCCCGGCTCGGAAAGCCTGAGCGGTACCTCGCCGGCCATGCCGCGCACCTTTTCCAGGCGCGGGTCGATGACGCAAAGCGCATCCAGCCCGCGCGCAATGTCGTCCAGTGTCGCGATGCGTTGCATGGTATCCTTATCCGCGAATGTGCCGCAAAGTAGCAATTGCCAAAACCGCAGCACAACCCGATTGCCGCCTGAGACATGACGCTCCTGACATTCCGCTTCGCCCCCAGCCCCAACGGGGACCTGCATCTCGGCCACGCCTATTCGACGCTGCTCAACCAGAAGCTGGCAAATGCCTCTGACGGCCGCCTGCTGCTTCGCATCGAGGACATCGATACGACGCGCTGCACGCCGCAATTCGAGGCTGGCGTGCTCGCCGACCTGAAGTGGCTGGGCCTTGGCTGGGAGGAGCCGGTGCGTCGCCAGTCCGAACATTTTGCCGAGTACAAGGCGGTGCTCGACCGGCTGATCCGCGAGGAACTTGTCTATCCCGCCTTCATGAGCCGTGGCGAGATCCGCGCCTTTATCACCGACTGCGAAAAGCGCGGGCGCGACTGGCCGCGCGATCCCGACGGCGTGCCGCTCTACCCTCCGACCGACAAGGCGCTGCCGATGAGAGAGCGCAAGCGGCGCATCGACGATAACCAACCTTTCGCCTGGCGGCTCGATGTCGGTGCCGCCTTGGCACATGTTGGCAAGGGCCTCGCATGGGCCGAATTCACCGATGAGACGCTGTCCGCGACGCGTCCGGTCGAGGCCCGTCCGCGAGACTGGGGCGACGTGATCGTGGCGCGCCGCGACATCCCGACCAGCTACCACCTTGCGGTTGTCATGGACGACGCCCTGCAAGGTGTCAGCCATATCGTGCGCGGACAGGATCTGTTCTCAGCAACCGGGGTGCAGCGCCTGCTCCAGGAATTGCTTGGATTGCCGCAGCCGGCCTATTTCCATCATCGGCTTATCCTTGGGCCGGACGGACGAAAGCTCTCCAAGAGCCTCGGTGATTCAGGCCTGGCCGCATTGCGCGGTGCCGGCGCGTCACCGGACGATATCAGACGGATCGTTGGTCTCTGAGCCTGCAAAACCCCCCGGAAACCCGCTTATCGGACGTACCGCCCATTCAATTCCGGTGACGTATGGATCAATGGTTTCGTTTTGCACGCCGGTCTGAACAGGACTAGAGCAATCGCCACGGTCAATTCTCACCAATGTGGCGGTTCCCGGAAATGCACAGCATCAAGCGGTTCATCCCCGCCACTTTCGTTGTCCTGTGGGCGACCGGCTTCATCGGCGCCCGCTACGCCATGCCATGGGCGGAGCCCTTTACGTTCCTCGCCGCGCGCTTCATCCTGGCGGCGGTCCTGTTCGCTGTCCTGACGGTCATTCTGGGTTCGAAAAGAGCCACCCGTGAAGAGGCGCTGCATGCGACCGGCGCGGGCATCCTCATGCACGGCGTCTATCTCGGAGCCGTGTTCTGGGCCATCCACAGGGGTATGCCTGCAGGGCTTTCGGCGCTGATTGTCGGACTGCAGCCGCTGATCACGGCGGTGCTTGCCGGCAAATTCCTGGGCGAGGCCATTCTGCCGCGCCATTGGGCCGGCCTCTCCGTTGGTCTGATCGGCGTCGTCATCGTGCTGTGGCCGAAACTTGGCGCGCTCGGCGGCGGCGTGACATCGGCGACACTGACCGCCTCGCTCATCTCCGTGCTCGGCATGGCCGCCGGCACGATCTGGCAGAAGCGTTTTGCCTCCGGCGGCAATCTCGTGGCGGCCACGATGTGGCAATATGTCGGCGGCGCGGCGCTGATGATCCTGGCCGCGCTTGCCTTCGAAACGCACGCCGTCGTCATCAATGGCGAGTTGATCTTCGCCATGGCCTGGCTGGTGCTGGTGCTGTCGGTCGGCGCCATCTTCCTTTTGATGGTGATGATCCGCGACGGCGAGATGTCGAAAGTGGCCTCGCTGTTCTATCTGGTGCCCGCGGTGACCGCCGTCATCGCCTGGGCCCTGTTCAACGAGCAGCTCAACGCGCTTCAGATTGCCGGCATGGCGATCACCACCTTCGGCGTTGCCCTGGCAACGGCTCGGCAGACCAAGACACAGGCTGAGCCAAGCAAAGCATGATCCCGAAAAGTGGGAACCGGTTTTCGGAAGAGATCATGCTCGGCTCAGCCGACTCTTGCCCGTGCCTCGAGATAGCGGCTGATGGCGGCATTGAGTTCGCCGCCAAGAATGAAGATCGCCGAGACGATGTAGAGGAAAACCACCGCGATCATGATCGATGCCAGGCCGGCATAGGTCGTCACATAGGATGAGAAATGGTCGAGATAGGTGGCGAATATCGTCGAGCCGATAAGCCACGCGCCCAGCGTGAAGATGATGCCCGGCACCAGCGAGACGAAGCGGCGCTTGCCGGCCGGCAGCCAGTAATGCACGGCAAACAGCCCACCGATGATGACCGTCGAGGCAATGACGTAGCGCCATAGCGTGATCGTGCCGGTATAGGGCTTTATCCATTCGAAATGGGCTTCCGCCAGCCGCGCCAGCAACGGCGCGAACACCAGCAGCACGCTGATCGCAAGAAAACCGGCGGTGGCGATCAGCACGAAGAAGATGCTCTGCACACGGCGATAGATGATGCCGCGCGTTTCCGTGACGCGATAGGCCCGGTTGAGCGAGGTGCGCAGCGCCTCGATGCCATTCGACGCAAAATAGGCTGCAAGCAGCACGCCATAGGTCAACAGATCGCTGCGCCTGACGGTCAGCACGTTCAGCACCTCACGCGCGATCGGCTTGGCGATCTGATCCGGCCAGGTGTCGAAGACCAGATGCACGGCCGTGTCGGCAAAGGCCTGGGCGCCGAGGAAACTGGCCAGCGTCGTGGCGAAGATCAGGAACGGAAACAGCGCCATCAGCGAGGTGATCGCCAGATGGCTGGCCATCGCCCAGCCATCATCGGTGGTGAAATGGCCGATCGCGTCGTAGAGCACGCGGCGCAGGGCGACAATATTCCGCAGCAAGAACGCGCGCTCCCTTCGATTGTCTCGACGCCGCGAATATGGGAAGTGAATGCTGCAAATGGCAACCCTTCGTCAAACCACGAATTCTCCAGCGGCAGAGTTGCGCACCGTCATCGTCACCGGCGCGTCTTCAGGCATAGGAGCCTATTGCGCCCGGGCATTGAAGGCCGAGGGCTGGCGGGTATTTGCCACGGCGCGCAAACCTGAAGACATTGCCGCACTCCAGGCCGACGGCATCGAGGCTTTCTATCTCGACTATAGCGAGCCGGATTCGATCGCCGCCCTGGTGCCAGCGGTGCTCGGCCGCACCGGCGGCCGGCTCGACGCGCTGTTCAACAACGGCGCCTACGCCCAGGCCGGCGCGGTCGAGGACCTGTCGGTGGCAGCGCTCAAGGCGCAGTTCGAGGTCAATTTCTTCGGCTGGCACGACCTGACCTCGCGCATCGTGCCGGTGATGCGCCGCCAGGGCCACGGCCGCCTCATTCATTGCTCATCGATTCTCGGCCTGGTGCCGGTGCGCTTTCGTGGCGCCTATTCGGCATCGAAGCATGCGCTTGAGGCGCTGATGCTTTGCCAGCGCCAGGAACTGACAGGCAGCGGCGTCCACGTCTCGCTGATCGAGCCGGGGCCGGTGAAATCGAAAATCGCCAGCAATGGCCTGCCGTGGTTCCTCAGGAATATCGACCACGAGAATTCCGTGCATCGGCTGGACTATGAGGCGCAGCTGAAGCGGCTGCGCGCCGGCGGCAGCCAATCGGCACTGAAGCCCGGGCCGGAGGTGGTTCACAAGGCCCTGCGCCATGCACTTCTGTCACGGAGCCCGCGCCCGCACTATGTGGTAACGGTGCCGGCGAAGATCGGCGCTACGCTCAAACGCATCCTGCCGGCATCGATACTCTACCGCCTGATGGCCAAACGCGCCTGAACAACAAGAGAACTGGAAACGCAACAATGGCATCCGTCTTCAACATCCTCGCCATTCTGGTCATGGCCGCCGTGGTGATCGTTCTGATCCGGGGGCTCATCAACATGATGCGCGGCGGTTCCGGCGTTACGTCGAACAAACTGATGCAGGCACGCGTCATGCTGCAGGCCGTGGCGCTGGCGCTGATTCTGCTGGCCGTCTATTTTACCCGCAAGTGAAGGCCTTTCGGGGGGCGACATGGTCAAGCTCAACAAGATCTACACCCGCACCGGCGACGATGGCACCACCGGCCTCGGCACCGGTGAAAGGCGGCTGAAATCCGATCTGCGGGTTGACGCCTACGGCACGGTGGATGAAGCCAATGCCTGCATCGGCATGGCGCGCGTCCACACCGCCCAGACCCATCCGGCGATAGACGCCATGCTCTCGCGCATCCAGAACGATCTCTTCGACCTCGGCGCGGATCTCGCGGTGCCCGACGACGGTAAACCGCTCGGCTATGAGGCGTTGCGGATCACCCCCGCGCAGACCGATCGCGTCGAGAAGGACATCGACCTTCTCAACAAGGATCTCCAGCCGCTCAAATCCTTCGTGCTGAACGGCGGCACGCCGGCCGCCGCCGCCCTGCATCTCGCCCGCACGGTGGCGCGGCGGGCCGAGCGGCTGATGGTCGCGCTCGCCCAGGATCCGGGGGAGCACGTCAACCGCGACGGGCTAAAATACGTCAACCGCGTCTCGGATTTCCTGTTTGTCGCCGCCCGGGCGGTCAATGACAATGGAAATGCCGACGTGCTATGGGTTCCCGGCAAGAACCGCTGAACGGATCGAAAGGTCGGAGGGGCCGGGGACCGATGTTCATCCCGCTTTACGACACCAACAGGCTGCGCCACATCCGCCTGCAATATGTCACGATCGGGCTGATCGTAGCCAATGCGCTGGTCTATTGCGCCACCGCGCTCGGCGGCGAGAACTTCACCAATGCCGCCGTGCTCGGCCTCGGCTTCATCCCCGCCGTGGTTCACGACACGGCCGAGCTCGACCCTCGCTTTGTCGTCATCCCTCAAAGCCTGAGCTACCTCACCTATTCCTTCCTGCATGCCGACATTCTTCATCTGGGTGGCAACATGCTGTTTTTGTGGGTGTTCGGCGACAATGTCGAGGACGCGCTCGGCCACATCCGCTACCTCATCTTCTATTTCCTGTGCGCGGTTGCCGGAGCGGCCTTCCAGAGCCTTGTCGCCTGGGACTCGCAGGTGCCGCTGATCGGTGCCTCCGGCGCCATCGCCGGCGTGGTCGTCGCCTACCTGATCCTCTATCCCAGGGTGAAGGTCTGGGTGCTTGCCTTTGCCCGCATTCCCCTGCGCATTCCGGCCTTTATCCCGCTCATCCTGTGGGTGCTGTTTCAGATCATCATGTTCGCCGCCGGCGGCGAGGACCAGATTTCCTGGGCCTGCCATATCGGCGGCATCATCGCCGGGGCGATTCTGGTGCTGGTCTTGCGCAGCCGCGGCGTGCCGCTGTTTGCCGCCGCCGACGAGGATACCGTGGCTCCCTTACCCGACCAGCCGTCGGTTCCCGCTGAGCCAGTGGCGGCCGAACCGCCGGCCACCACGGCGCGCTGGGGCCGGGGAAACCCTTCTGGCCCATACTGAACCGATTTGAGCCGCCTTCACCGTATTGACGCGCAGGATTACCACAACTACGGAAACGTCTCCGTCGCAGCCCAAGGCGGTCAGAGACCAGAATTTCCATCCGGAATGTCGGCTTTCGACAACTCAGAAAGGGCGCAGGCTGCTATAGCGCGCCCAACTAGCGTGAAGAGGTGACAGGCAAATGAAGATCCTTGTGCCCGTGAAGCGGGTTGTCGATGCGAATGTGAAGGTTCGCGTCAAGGCTGATGGTTCGGCGGTGGAACTCGCCAACGTCAAGATGGCGATGAACCCGTTCGACGAGATCGCGGTGGAAGAAGCGATCCGGCTGAAGGAAGCCGGCAAGGCCGAAGAAATCATCGTCGTTTCGATCGGCCCGCAGCAGGCGCAGGAAACGCTCCGCACCGCGCTTGCCATGGGCGCCGACCGCGCCATCCTGGTCAAGACCGACGAGCAGACCGAGCCGCTCGGCGTCGCCAAGGTGCTGAAGGGCGTGGTCGAGGCCGAGAAGCCTGGCCTCGTCATCCTCGGCAAGCAGGCGATTGACGACGACTCCAACCAGACCGGCCAGATGCTGGCGGCCCTGCTCGGCTGGGCCCAGGGCACCTTCGCTTCCAAGGTGGTGCTCGAAGGCGACAAGGCCAAGGTGACGCGCGAAGTCGATGGCGGCCTGCAGACGGTGGATCTGAAGATGCCGGCGATCGTCACCGCCGACCTTCGCCTCAACCAGCCGCGCTACGCCTCGCTGCCCAACATCATGAAGGCCAAGAAGAAGCCGCTCGACGAGAAGAGCCCGGCCGACTACGGCGCCGACGTCAAGCCGCGCCTCAAGGTCATCAAGACCGAGGAGCCCGGCGGCCGCAAGGCGGGCGTCAAGGTCAAGAGCGTCGCCGAACTGGTCGACAAGCTCAAGAACGAAGCCGGCGTGTTGTAAGCGATCGGGAAAGGAACAGATAAAATGGCAATTCTCCTCATCGCCGAACACGACAACGCCACCCTTTCCGACCAGACCGCCAAGGCGCTCTCGGCTGCATTGCAGATCGGCTCGGACGTGCATGTGCTGGTAGCCGGCAAAGGCGCCAAGGGTGCAGCGGATGCAGCCGCCAAGCTCAAGGGCGTCAGCAAGGTGCTGCTCGCTGAGGCCGACGAACTCGCCGAGCGCCTCGCTGAACCGATGGCGGCTCTCGTTGTGTCGCTTGCGGGCGGCTACGACACCATCATCGCGCCTGCGACTTCCACCGGCAAGAATGTCGCCCCGCGTGTCGCGGCGCTGCTCGATGTCGCGCAGGTGTCCGAGATCATTGAGGTCGTTTCGCCTGATACGTTCAAGCGGCCGATCTATGCCGGCAACGCCATCCAGACCGTGCAGTCCACCGACGCCAAGAAGGTCATCACCGTGCGCACCGCCTCCTTCCAGGCGGCTCCCGAGGGTGGCTCGGCCGCTGTCGAGACCGTCAAGGCCGCGGCCAATCCCGGCCTGTCCACCTTCGTCGAGAACAAGCTGTCGGAGACCGACCGTCCGGAACTGACCTCGGCCAAGATCATCATCTCGGGCGGCCGTGCGCTCGGCTCCTCGGAGAAGTTCCAGGAGGTCATCCTGCCGGTCGCCGACAAGCTCGGCGCCGCCGTCGGCGCATCCCGCGCGGCCGTCGATGCCGGCTACGCCCCGAACGACTGGCAGGTCGGCCAGACCGGCAAGGTCGTGGCTCCCGATCTCTACATCGCTGTCGGCATCTCCGGCGCCATCCAGCACCTCGCCGGCATGAAGGACTCCAAGGTCATCGTCGCCATCAACAAGGACGAGGAGGCACCGATCTTCCAGGTTGCCGACTATGGCCTCGTCGGCGATCTCTTCGTTATTCTGCCGGAGTTGCAGAAGGCGCTTTGACGCTCTCTGCCAAAGCGTATTAAATTGTCAGGGGTGGGGTAGACTAAGTCGCCCCGCCCTTTTAGTTTGCGCTGCACAAAAAGCAGGCCAGAAAGGCTTAGTGCAATTCCAGTAAACGCGCAGCGGTTTTGCGTCAGGGATTGCGGGAAAAACAAAAGATGGAGCGTTTTCGCGATTCAAGCGGAAAGCTCCGGACGGGATCGGGGTAATGAGCAAGATCGAGACGATCGGCATCATTGGCGCGGGCCAGATGGGCGGCGGCATCGCCCACGTCTCCGCGCTTTCAGGCTACAAGGTGCTGATCTACGATATATCGCCTGACCGTATCGAGAAGGGCATCGCCACCATCAGCGGCAACATGGCCCGCCAGGTGGGGTCCGGCAAGCTTGACGAGAAGCTGCGCAACCAGGCGATGGCGCGCATTGCGTCGGCACCGGCCATGGCCGATCTTGCCGGCGCCGATCTGGTGATCGAGGCGGCGACCGAGGACGAGACGGTCAAGCGCAAGATCTACGCCCAGCTCTGTCCGCAGCTCAACCCAGAGGCCATCCTGGCGACCAACACCTCGTCGATCTCGATCACGCGGCTTGCCGCGCAGACCGACCGGCCGGAGCGCTTCATCGGCATACATTTCATGAACCCAGTGCCGGTGATGAAATTGGTCGAGCTGGTGCGCGGCATCGCCACCGAGGACCAGACCTTCGAGGCCGCCAAGACCTATGTGAAGCAGCTCGACAAGACGATCACCGTCTCAGAGGATTTCCCGGCCTTCATCGTCAACCGCATCCTTCTGCCGATGATCAACGAGGCGATCTACACGCTCTATGAAGGCGTCGGCACGGTCGATGCCATCGACACCGCCATGCGGCTCGGCGCCAACCACCCGATGGGGCCACTGCAGCTCGCCGATTTCATCGGCCTCGACACCTGCCTGTCGATCATGCAGGTGCTCCATGACGGCCTGTCGGATTCGAAGTACCGCCCTTGCCCGCTGCTGGTCAAATATGTCGAGGCCGGCTGGCTCGGCCGCAAGACCGGGCGCGGCTTCTACGACTATCGCGGCGAGCACCCCGTTCCGACGCGCTAGTCAAAGTCGAGAAATGGAAGGTTCGGCGTTTCGGTGAAACGATGAACCGCTCCGACGCGTCCGCGGCCTACGATGCCACGGCGAGTGGCTTGGGCGGTTCCGACCTGTCGTTCACGAAGCTGCCATCCGGCGCCACGGAAAGGCATCCGCGGCCGGCCGCCTTGGCCGCATAGCAAGCGGCGTCGGCCCTTGCAATGATCTCATCGACTTCGCCACTATTGGCGCGGATCGCCGCCAGCCCGATACTGGCGCCGATCGCATGCGGCCGGCCATCCCAGCTGAAGTTCAGGCCGGTTATCGCATCGATTATGGAACGCGCCGCGATCCTGGCACCCGCGATCGAGCCTGATTTCAGGATGACGGCGAATTCGTCGCCGCCCAGGCGTGCGACGATGTCTTCAGGGCCAAGCACGCCGCGCACTGCCTCGGCGACCCGCTTCAGCAGGGCGTCTCCAGCGGCGTGGCCGCCGGTGTCGTTGACCAGCTTGAAATGGTCGAGGTCGATGAACATGAACTGGTGGCCGCCCCCAGCCATCGTGCCGTCCTCCTTGCGCGTCTGCTCGACCAGTCCTTCCATGGTGCGGATGAAGCTCGATCGATTGGCAAGGCCGGTCAGCGCGTCATGCGCGGCGGCATGGGCAAGCTGCCTCTGCAACGCACGCGCATCGGTGAAGTCCTGGAAGACGATGACAAGGCCGCAGAATTCATTGCGCTCGTTCATGATCGGCGACACGACCTGACGGATGCTGCAGCGTGTGTGGTCGCGGCGGATCAGCACGGCCCGGCTGTTCTGGTCGGAGGACGCCTCCGCGCCGATTGCGGGCCGCGTCGCGCCGATCCCGTGGCCCGTCTCCTCGTCAACCGCCCAATAGACATGACCGAGCGTCTTGCCGAGAGCGGCCTCGCCGGAAACACCGGTCAGCTTCTCGGCAACCGGATTCATGAAGGTCACACGGTTCGCCGCATCGGTGCAGATGACGGCATCGCCGATCGACTGCAGCGTCACCCTCAGCCGCTCCTTCTCGTCGGCCAGCATTGCCGCCGACATCGTCAGGCGCTCTTCGGCCTCCTTGCGCCGGGTGATGTCGGTCAGGCTGCCAATCGCCCGGATCGGCCGTCCGTCCTCGTCGCGCTCGATGGCTTTGCCGAGGTCGAGGATCCATATCCAGTGACCGTCCTTGTGGCGCATCCTGAACTCGGCTTCGAAGAACGGCGTCTGGCCATCAAGATGCGCGCGGTCCGCTTCGGCGACGGTCTGGCGGTCGTCGGGATGGATCATCGTCACCCAGCGGTCCGGATCGCCGTCGAGTTCGCCTTCCTCGAAACCGAGCATCTTGACCCAGGTCGAGGAATAGGTCGTGCCGCCCTTGCGCCTGTCGAAGTCCCAGACACCTTGACCCGCGCCGGCGAGTGCGAAATTCCAGCGCGTTTCGGCTTCGGCAATGCGCGCCTCGGCCTGCTTGCGCGCGTCGATGTCCTCGATCTGCGAGACGAGATGGAGCGGATGCCCGCTTTTCTCATCGCGGATGACGGAGCCGGCAAGGCGCGCCCAGACGGGTGTGCCGTCCTTACGCAGATAACGCTTTTCGAAGTGGAAGGCGTTGACGTTGCCCGCCCTCATGGAGTCCATCGTTTCCCGCCCGATATGCAGATCGTCGGGATGCGTGATCTGGAAAAAGGTCAGCGCCTCGATCTCCTGGCGGCTGTAGCCAAGCATGGCGGCAAAGGCTGGATTGGTCTGAAGGATGCGCCCGTCAAGCGCCACGATGGCGATGCCGATCGCCGAGTCCTCCATGGCCCGGCGGAAGCGCTGTTCGCTCTCCGCGATCTGGCGCCGGTCGTCGGAGATGCGAACGATAAACAAGTAAGCGAAGAACAGCGCGCATACCGTCAACGCGACCGATATTTGAAGACAAAGTCTCAGTGCTTCCGCGCCAGGGTTCAGCCTCGACACCACGAACGGGGCCCCCACCACGGCAAGAGCAGCCACAAGCAACGCCAGCGCTGCATGTTTGTGGAGCCTCGGCCCGATCAATCCCCGCAATATCACGACCCGTGCCACCCCCGTGGGCAATCGCTTTTTTCCGTCAAAACCCTGAAGGATCGATTTTAAGGAAAGGTTGCATCGGGGTACTGGCGATGGGCAACCGGCAAACAATTGCCGGCATGATTAAGGATCAGTGTGCACGGCTTGCGCTTGCTTGGACTGCGCTACCAACGCACGAAAAAACGCCCGCCAAGCGCACCAAGCAAAGCAAGAGCCGCGATCGCGATCGTGTACCAGGTGGCGACAAAGAGCGGCGAGTCGTCGAAACAGTGTGCGGCATAGAAGGTCGCCGCCAGCCCACCGGCAAGCAACCCCGCCACCGCGCCGGCAAGCACCGGCCGTGTCGGCGCGCCATAGCGCAGCATCCACAGGAAGATGGCCAGCGGGCCAATGCCGATCAGCGGGATGAAGCTCATGCAGATCATCATGTTGGAGCCGATCATCCTGGTACTCCAATCGGCCTCGGGCACCGCGAACAGTTCCAGAACCACCGCCACCGCGACCAGCAACGGCGCGGCTATCATCCCCGCCATTGCCCGGCCTGTCGCCGCACCCGGCGTCGAAAGGGCGCGGATAGAGGCGAAGGCGCTGATGGCGAGCACGATGGTGAAAACGAACTTGGACAGGAAGCGTATCGTGTGCGCGGCCGCCATGAAATCGGGGCGCGGACCGATCGTCGACAGGAAAACGATCGCGGCGATCACTGCGGCCACGCCGGCAGCCAGCCACCAGGCCGGGCGCAATGGCATCGCCGTGCTGCGGGCATCGGCGTCGAGCGCCTTGATGAGATCGTCCGTCCTCATGTCATTCCCGCCCGAATCGCCCCTGGCCGAATCGCTTGGCTATCGCGGCCAGCCCACGATGCAGCGATACGCGCACCGCCGTCTCGCTGATGCCGAACTTGGCCGCCGTCTCGCCGATAGAGCGGCCATCCACCGATATGGACGACACCACGGACCGCTGAGCTGGCGGCAGCCCGTCCAGCGCCCGATTGATATCGCGCTCGCTGACGGTCTCGGTCTCCGGTTCGGCGAATGTCTCGGCGATGTCGTCGACATCGATCTCGATGCGCCGACCGCGGCGCCGGAATGCATCGATCAGCTTGAAGCGGGCGATCGCATAGACCCAGGGCAACACCGGCGCGTCCTGGCGCCAGGTGTGCCGTTTAACATGAATGGCCAGCAAGGTTTCCTGCACGACATCCTCGGGATCGACCCCGCCCTGCACGATCTTGCGCCTGACAAAGCCGCGCACCAGCGCGGCAATTCGGTGGAGAAAGTCGGCATAGGCCTTTTCATCTCCCGCGATGGCGGCTCGCAACAGCCGGGAAAGCTCGGCCTCGTCCTTGCCGCTCACAAGAGTTCACTCCCCGGTTTTCGCGCCTCGGCGCTGATTTGTTACGTGGCCGGCGAAATAATGTCCAAGCCAAACTACGGGCAAGTCACGAAAGTGTGCGGGATAGCCCACCGGAATGCCATGCCGAATTGTCGGACTCTCCGATCGCCACGGCCCGTTGACGCAAGGTAGACCCTAAGCGGTATTCCAGAGCGCGGCCACCGGTCCCCCGTATCGGGTGATACCCGTCAGTGACGTCTTGACACGCGAAACCGTGATCCGCCGGACGTCTTTCAATCTTGACTAGTGCATTCATGATTTGATACTCGGGCGCATCCGCAATGCGGGAAACCCGAGGAGCACCTTATGAAATTCCCCCTTCTTGCCCTTGCCTGCGCCACGGCACTTGCAATCGGCCTGATCGCCGGACCGGCGATGGCCGAAGATGCTGGCATTATCGTGTACAACGCCCAGCATGAAAGCCTCGCCAAGGAATGGGCGGAAGGGTTCACCAGGGAAACCGGCATCAAGGTCACCTTGCGCAATGGCGGCGACAGCGACTTCTCCAACCAGATCGTCGCCGAGGGTGCTGCTTCGCCCGCCGACGTCTTCCTGACGGAGAATTCGCCGGCCATGGCGCTGGTCGAGAATGCAGGCCTGTTCGCCCCGGTCGATGCCGACACGCTGGCCCAGATTCCGCAGGACTTCCATCCGGCAAGCGGCAAGTGGGTCGGCGTTGCGGCGCGCAGCACCGTTTTTGCATACAACAAGACCAAGCTGACCGCCGACCAGCTGCCGAAGTCGATGCTTGATCTCGCCGATCCGAGTTGGAAGGGCCGTTGGGCCGCCTCGCCGTCGGGCGCCGATTTCCAGGCCGTCGTCAGCGCACTTCTGCAGCTCAAGGGTGAGGCCGCTACCGCCGATTGGCTGAAGGCGATGAAGACGAACTTCACGGCCTACAAGGGCAACAGCACGGTAATGAAGGCGGTCAACGCCGGCGAGATCGAAGGCGGCGTGATCTATCACTATTACTACTTTGGCGATCAGGCCAAGACCGGTGAAAACAGCAAGAATGTCCAGCTGCACTATTTCAAGAACCAGGATCCGGGTGCGTTCGTGTCGATTTCCGGTGGTGGCGTGCTCGCCTCGAGCAAGCATCCGAAGGAAGCACAGGCCTTCCTGAAGTGGGTCACCGGCAAGGGCGGCCAGGGCGTTCTCAAGAACGGTGACTCCTTCGAATACGCGGTCGGCAAAGGTGCCGAATCCAATCCGAAGCTGGTGCCGCTGGCCGATCTGCAGGCGCCCAAGGTGGATCCGACAACCTTGAACTCGAAGAAGGTCACCGACCTGATGACGGCAGCCGGCTTGCTTTAGTTATCGTTCGTCCTAAAAGGACACCAACCGTGCTCCCGCCGGAATTCGTTTTCGGCGGGAGTGCTTTTGTTTTTCGAGATGGCATTCGTCGATGACGACACGCTGTATTCCCGACCGCGATTGCGGTCCTTCGATTGCTGCCACTGGGCGGCAACGGCGCGGTGCCTGACCTGATGCAGTCCGCGATCGATCTCGCACACTCGGGCCTGCCTGCGCGTACGGGCCGAAAGGCTCGGCGGCGGACGGCGCCGTGGCTCGTCACCGCCGCCATCTTCGTCTCCCTTCTGTCGCTGCTGCCGCTTGCCTTCATCATATGGGTCGCGGTGCAGACCGGTTGGGACACCGTATTGGCATTGGTTTTCCGGCCCCGCGTCGGCGAACTGCTGGTCAACACCGGCCTGCTGGTGCTGCTGGCCGTGCCGATCGCCATCATCCTGTCGGTGACGCTGGCCTGGCTGACCGAACGCAGCGACCTGCCCGGTGCCCGTTTCTGGTCCTGGCTGTGCGTGGCGCCCCTCGCCATTCCCGCTTTCGTCCACTCCTATGCCTGGGTCACCATGGTGCCCGGGCTGCACGGCCTGTGGGCCGGCGTGCTGGTGTCCGTGATCGCCTATTTCCCCTTCCTTTATCTGCCGGTCTCGGCGGCGCTGCGCCGCCTCGATCCCGCCCTGGAGGACACGGCTGCGGCACTTGGCCTTGGACCCTGGCGGGTGTTCTGGCGTGTCGTGTTGCCGCAGCTCAGGCTCGCCATCTGCGGCGGCTCGCTGCTGGTCGGATTGCACCTGCTGGCCGAATACGGCCTCTACGTCTTCATCCGCTTCGATACCTTCACCACGGCGATCGTCGACCAGTTCCAGTCGACCTTCAACGGACCGGCCGCCAACATGCTGGCCGGCGTGCTGGTATGTTGCTGCTTTGTGCTTCTGGGCCTCGAAGTGCTGGTGCGCGGCGAGGAGCGTTATGCCCGTGTCGGCTCCGGCGCGGCGCGCTATCAGCAACGCAAGGGCCTCGGCCGCGCCACCATTCCGAGCCTCGCCTTGCTTATGGTCATCACGCTGCTGGCGCTTGGCGTACCGTTCATCACCATCGGCCGCTGGCTCGTCGCCGGCGGCGCCGATGTCTGGCGTCTCGATGAAATTGGCCTGGCGCTCGGCCAGACGCTGTTCCTGTCGCTTGCCGGCGCGTTGCTTGCAACGGTCGCCGCCATGCCGATGGCCTGGATCTCGATCCGCGCGCCGGGACCGTTGCAGCGCCTGCTGGAGGGTTGCAACTACATCGTCGGCTCGCTACCGGGTATCGTCATCGCGCTGGCGCTGGTCACCATCGTCGTGCGCGTCGCCCTGCCGCTCTACCAGACCCTGTTCACCATCCTGGTCGCCTATGCACTCATGTTCCTGCCGCGTGCCCTGGTCAGCCTGCGCGCATCGATCGCCCAGGCACCGGTCGAGCTCGAACGCGCCGCGTCCAGCCTTGGCCGGCGTCCGCTCAACGCGCTCTGGTCGACGACGATCCGCCTGTCGGCGCCCGGCGCCGCGGCCGGCATGGCGCTGGTGGCGCTCGGCATCATGAACGAACTGACCGCGACCCAGATGCTGGCGCCGAACGGCACCCGCACGCTGGCAATGGCGTTCTGGTCCTACAGCGGCGAGATCGATTACGCCTCGGCGGCGCCTTACGCCCTCATCATGGTGGCGATGTCGTTGCCCCTGACCTGGCTGCTCTATGTCCAGTCGAAACGGATGGCCGGACGATGAGCTTTCTCGAAATCAGCGGTCTGAAAAAGCACTACGGCCCGGTCGCGGCCCTTGACGGCGTCGACCTCAATGTCGCCAGCGGCAGCCGCACGGCGATTGTCGGCCCGTCCGGCTGCGGCAAGACCACCTTGCTGCGGCTTATCGCCGGCTTCGAGGCGCCGGACCAGGGCCGCATCGTGCTCGACGGCGAGGTGCTGGCCAATGGTGGTGCGGCTGTCCCGGCGCATCGCCGCGGCATCGGCGTGGTGGCGCAGGACGGCGCCCTCTTCCCGCATCTGACCATTTCGGACAATATCGGTTTCGGCATGGACCGCGGCGCGGACAAACGCGCCCAGCGCATCGTCGAACTCGCCTATATCGTCGGGCTGGACAAGGCGATCCTCAAGCGCCGCCCGCACGAACTCTCCGGCGGCCAACAGCAGCGCGTGGCGCTCGCCCGCGCCATGGCGATGAAGCCGCGGCTGATGCTTCTCGACGAGCCGTTCTCGGCGCTCGACACCGGTCTGCGCGCTTCGATGCGCAAGGCGGTGGCCGAGCTTCTGGAAGCGGCCGGCATCACCACCATCCTGGTCACGCACGACCAGGCCGAGGCGCTGTCCTTCGCTGCCCAGGTGGCGGTGATGCGCGAAGGCAAGTTTTCGCAGGTAGGCACGCCGCGTGAGCTCTATTTCAAGCCAAAGGACAGGATGATCGCCGAATTCCTCGGCGACGCCATCATCCTGCCGGCAAGCGTCTCGGGCGGCTTCGCCACCTCACCGCTGGGCCGCATCGCCGTCGACACGTCAGACAACAGGGATGTCGCCCGCATCATGCTGCGGCCGGAGCAGATCGGATTGAAGAGGACATCGCGCGAGGGCATGTCGGGCACACCGGAGATGCTGTTTGGCGAAGTGGTGGAATGCGAATTCGCCGGCTCGATGTGCACCATCGCGGTGCGCCTGATGAACAATCCCGACCCGCCGGACGCCGCCGCCATCGGCAACACGCCGTTGATCCTGCGCAAGCCGGGCATGGACGCACCTGCGGTCGGAGAGATCGTGCGGCTCACCGTGTCGGGAAAGGCGCATGTGTTTACCTGAACGGCTGAAAGCTTGATGACGCCGCGCCGGGCGTGCAGTGGCAAGAGTCGTTGAAGCGTTTACCGGGCTCGGCCCGAGCAGATCGGCCACCGCCGGAGAGCCGGATCCGTCACGGCGGTGATGACGTTTCGCAAATCAGAGTGCCGGCTCGGGAATGGACGCCTTGAAGACATCGAGGCGGCTTCCCGTCTCCGGCGAGAAGAAATGCATGTCGTCGGGCGAAAGCTTCAGGCCGACCGTGCTGCCCGGCTCCGGGTGCACGGCTTCCGATGTCATCACCGAAAACGGCGCGCCGTCGAGATCGACATAGATGACCTTCCCGGCGCCCAGTTCCTCGACGAGGTCGACGGTGGCGTTGAGCGCGCCGGCGGTGCCCGGCGCCACCAGCCGTACGGCTTCGGGCCGGACACCCATCGCGACCTTCGAGCCGACCGGCAAGCCGGCGCGGGCGATCGTCAGGTGGCGGCTGCCGCCGAGCAGCGACAACCCGTCGAGTTCGACGGTGCCTTCCAGGATATTCATCGCCGGCGCGCCGACGAAGGTGGCGACGAAGCGGCTGGCGGGCCGGGTATAGATTTCACCGGGCGTGCCGACCTGCTCGACGCGTCCGGCATTCATCACCACCAGCCGGTCGGCAAGCGTCATCGCCTCGACCTGGTCGTGGGTTACGAAAACGGAAGTGGCGTTGAGCCGGCGGTGCAGCTTGCGGATTTCAGAGCGCATCTGGACCCGTAACTTGGCGTCTAGATTGGACAGCGGCTCGTCGAACAGGAACACTTTCGGTTCGCGGATCATGGCGCGGCCCATGGCGACGCGCTGCCTTTGGCCGCCGGAAAGCGCCATCGGCTTGCGGTCGAGCAGATGTTCGAGCTCCAGGACCCTCGCCACTGCCTGGATACGCTGGGTGCGTTCGGCCGGCGGAACGCCGGCGACCTTCAGCGAATAGCCGATGTTCTGGGCGACGCTCATATGCGGATAGAGCGCGTAGTTCTGGAACACCATGGCGCAGCCACGCTCGCGCGGCTCGAGCTTGTTGACGACCGTATTGTCGATGGCGATCGTCCCGTCGGAAATCTCTTCCAGGCCAGCGATCATCCGCAGAAGCGTGGATTTGCCACAGCCGGACGGTCCCAGGATGACGACGAATTCGCCCGAGGCGAAGTCGAGGTCGACGCCGTGCACGACCTGCGTCTTGGCGTAGTTCTTCTTGACGCCGCGAATTGCGATGGAGGCCATTTCCTGTCTCCTGTTATTTCTCGGTGGCGATCAGGCCGCGCACGAACCAGCGCTGCATCAGCACCACCACGATCAGCGGCGGCAGCATGACGATCAGCGTGCCCGCCATGGCGATGTGCCATTCCGGCGCGCCGCCGACATTGGGGATGAGCTGCTTCAGCTCGGTAACCGCAGTCGCATGCGACTGGTCGGTGGTGATAAGCAGCGGCCATAGATACTGGTTCCAGGCCCATAGGAACATGATGGTACCCAACGCGGCCATGTTGTTGCGCGACAGCGGCAGCAGGATATCGATGAAGAAGCGCAATGCGCCGGCGCCGTCCATGCGCGCGGCCTCGGTCAGTTCATCGGGTACCGTCAGGAAGAACTGGCGGTAGAGGAACGTGCCGGTGGCCGTGGCGATCAATGGCATGATCAGGCCGGTGTAGGAATTGAGCAGTCCGAGGCTGAATGAGACCTGCACGCCCGACACTTTTTCGATCAACCAGCTCAGGCCCGTCACATCGAGGATGGCCTGGTAGGGCGACAGCACATTGGCGACGACCGCGTAGGTCGGCACGATGCGGACTTCGAGCGGCAGCATCAGTGTGACGAAGATCAGCCAGAAGATGAACGTGCGCCCGGGGTAGCGGAAATAGACGATCGAAAAAGCGGTGAGCGCCGAGATGATCACTTTGCCCGCCGCCACGCCGGCAGCCATGATGAAACTGTTCAACAGCTTGGGACCGAGATCGGCTGTCGTCCAGGCTGTCTTGATGTTGATCCAGAAGTCGCTGCCAGGCAGCAGCGACATCGGCACGTCGTTGACGTCCTTGAGGTTGTGCGACGCGGCGATCGCCACGACCGCGAATGGGGCGACGCAGAAGACGAAGCCGACGAACAGGATCAGATGCGTGAAGAAATTGAGAAACGGAGTGCGCTCGACCATATCTATCTCACCTGTAGTGCACGCGCCGCTCGATGAAGCGGAACTGGAAGATGGTGAGCACGATGATGAGCAGCATCAGTATGATGCTCTGCGCGGCGGCGCCCGAATAATCGAGGCCTTTGAAGCCATCGGAATAGATCTTGTAGACCATCAGGTTGGTCGCGTTTGCGGGACCGCCGGCGGTCATGATGTCAACGATGCCGAAGGAATCCTGGAAGCTTTCGGTGATGTTGATGACCAGCAGGAAGAAGATCGTCGGCGTGATCAGCGGGAACTGGATGTCCCGGAAGCGCCTGACGACGCCGGATCCATCCATCGCCGCCGCCTCGATCAGCGAACGCGGGATGGCCTGGAAGGCGGCGAGGAAGAAGATGAAGTTGTAGCCGACATATTTCCAGGAGAAGGCGACGATGATCGAAGCCATGGCATCGGCGCCGTCAAGACCGGGGTCCCAGAAGCCGGGCCAGACCTGGTTGACGACGGCCATGAAGCCGGCCTCCGGCGCCAGGATGAAGCGGAACGCCATCGCCAGCGCGGGCGCGGCAATACCGTAGGGCCAGATCAGCACCACGCGATAGAGGCGTGAGCCGGCGAGCTGGCGGTCGGTCAAGGCGGCGAGCACCAAGGCAATGAACATCGCAAGGCCGGTGCTGATCCCCGCAAAGACAAGGCTGGCGGTGATCGAGTTCCAATAATCGGCGTTGGCCAGGATCGAGCGGAAATTGTCGAGCCCGACCCAGATATTGCCGCCGCCCCAGGGCTGTTGCAGCGTCAGCGACCAGTACACGGCCTGGCCTGCCGGCCAGTAGAAGAACGTGAAGATCAGAAGGAGCTGCGGCACCGCGAACAGGATGCCGATCGTCGATCTGCTGAAGGTAACGCGTTTTTCCATCGGTCCGCCGATGCCGCTTCACAGCTAGCTTGGAGCAAGGGTGAGATTAATATGCGAAACGGCCGCCCGTCGACCCAAGCATGATCCCGAAAGTGGAAACCGTTTTCGGAAGTGATCACGCTCGGAGCACGGGCGGCCTTTGGCATTCGGCTATCAGGGCAGGGTCTTGCCCGGATAGGTCTGCTGGAAGCGATCGAGGATGGCGTCGCCGTTCTTGACCAGCGTGTCGAGGCCCTCCTGGACGCTGACCTTGTTGGCGAAGATCGCCTGCATCTGCGTGCCGAACTCGGCGCGGATCTGGGTAAAGTTGCCCAAGCGCACGCCGCGGGTGATTTCGGTCGGCTCCGAGGCGGTCAGGCTGGCGATCGCGACTTCACGGCCCTTATAGGGCGCCTTGTCGTAGAAGCCGTCGGCCTTCATGTAGTCGAAGCCCGACTTGGTCACAGGGATGTAGCCGGTGTTGGTCGACCAGAACAAAGCGGTCTTGGGGTCGTGGATGAAGTTGAGGAAGGCGGCCGCGCCCTTGTATTCGGCGTCCGACTTGCCGGAGAGCACCCACAGCGAAGCGCCGCCGACCAGCGAATTCTTGCGCTCGGTGCCGGCATAGACCGGCAGTTCGGCGACATCCCACTTCATGCCTTCCTTCTGGGTCCTGCCGACGGTGCCGTGGTCGCCGACGGAGGTCAGGATCATCTGGCAGGTGCCGGAGGCGAAAGCCTGGACCATGTCCTGGCCGAGGTCCTTCGACTTGATCTTGATCAGGCCGGCATCATACCACTTCTTGAGGTCGGTGACGTACTGGACGAATTTGGTCTTGTTGACCTCCAGGCGGGCATCGAGCCCGTCATAGCCATTGTTCTTGGTGGCGATCGGCTGATTGTGGATCGCGGAGAACTGCTCCATCAACTGCCAGCTTTCGTTGGCCGAGATGTTGATCGCCATCGGGCATTCGTAGCCGGCGTCCTTCATCGCCTTGAGGTCGGCGCCGACATCTTCCCATGTCTTCGGCGCTTCGGTCTTGCCGATCTTGGCGAAAGCGTCCTTGTTCCAGTACATCAGCGCGGTCGAGGAATTGAACGGGAAGGACAGCATTTCGCCCTTCGAGGTGGCATAGTAGCGCGCGATGCCGGGGAAATAGTCGGCATAATCGATTTTGTAGCCGTTTTCTTCCATCAGCTTGTCGGCGGGCTTGTAGGCGCCCGACAGCATCATGGTGGCGGTGCCGACGTCATAGACCTGGACGATGGTCGGCTGCTTGCCGGCACGGAAGGCGGCGATGGTGTTCTGCAGCGTGGCGTCGTAATTGCCCTGGCTGGTGCAGACGACTTCGTAGTCCTTCTGCGACTCGTTGAAGTTCTTGCACATCGTGTCGACGACGCGGGCGAGGTCGCCCGAAAGGCCGAACCAGAAATCGAATTTTACCGGTTCTGCAAAGGCAGGCATCGCCAGCGCGGTACCGAGCGCACCGACGGCAAGGGCAGCGAGGCCCCGCTTGATCATGGTCATGGTTTTTCCCTCTTGAATGACTGGTGACAAGGGTCTTGCGCAAGTCCTTGCCCGCTCTCTTAGAGAAGGTATGTGACAGTTCTGTTGTGGCTCCCGGGCCTTTGCACAGCTGTTCGTTCCTTCCCCTCGGCGGCTTGGCCGGCATGAAAGTGTCACACCGGCGCCTTAGGGAGCCAGGCTGATCGTCGTGGACGTAAAGCCCAAGACGGATCGTAATGATTAGCCGGCTAAATGGATGGTGAAATGCTGCTGGTGCAGCAGCTGACGCACGAATGGCCAGCTCGCGGGACATGGGCTTGGCCTGCCTGTGCTGGCGGAGGGCGTCGAAACGCTTGGCAAATTGAAGTTCATGGACGCGGAGCCCTGCGAGATCGGCCAGGGTTACTATCTCGGCAAACCGGCGCCGATCGAGGCGTTCGACGACCTGACCGGCAACGGCAAGCATACTCCGGTGCGCGCCGCTGACCACCAGGACGGCAACCTTGTATTGCTCAAGCCAAGCGTGCGCTCAGCCTAGCTTCTTGCTCACGATCCCAGAGCCGTCTCGATCAGCCGCTTGGCGTCAGGTCCCGACCATTCGGCCGGACCGTTCATGTGGGCGATCAGGCAGCCTTCGCCGTCGATCAGCATGGTGACCGGAAGGCCGAGCGCCAGGCCGCGCGCCTTGAGGTCGTTGAAAAGCGTCATGGTCGAGTCCCGATAGTAGCCGAGGGTCTGGACGCCGGTATCCTTGAGGAACTTCTTCGGCTTCACGTCGTCGCCGGCATCGACATTGACCGCGACGACCTGAAACGCGTCGCTGCCTTTCTCCTTCTGCAGTGCATCGAGCGCCGGCATTTCGGCCCGGCAAGGCGCGCACCATGTGGCCCAGAGGTTGAGCAGCACCGTCTTTCCAGCATGGTCGGCAATCGTCATCGGCCTGCCGTCTGGGCCTTTGAAGGCCAGGCTCTTCATCGATTGCGGCGGATCCGCGGGCAAAAGGGCCGCGACCTCGCCCGTGGCCGCGGCCGCGATCTTCTTGGCGCGGTCGCTCTTGGCGGCGCAGGCGACGTCGTTGCCATTGCCGGCGGCCACCTGCGCTGGTGCGTTGTTGCCAGACCGGCTCTCGCTGACATATACCGCGACCGCGCCGGCCAGCACTCCCGCCACCAGGGCGGCGAGGATCAGGCGCGGGGCCGGGAAAAATCTGTTTCCGTCTGCCATTTTCTCAAAACTGCTCCGAAGCACGGGTTTATAGCGATGAGCGACAAGAAGACCAGCAACCAGATGTGGGGCGGACGATTTGCCTCGGGTCCGACCGCGATCATGGAAGCGATCAACGCGTCGATCTCGTTCGACCGCAAGCTCTACGCGCAGGACATCAGAGGTTCGATCGCTCACAGCGAGATGCTGGCGCAAACGGGCATTATTTCGGCGGCCGATCAAGAAAAAATCGCTCACGGGCTGAACACGATTCTGAAAGAGATCGAGGCCGGCACCTTCGAGTTCTCGACCAAGCTGGAAGACATCCACATGAATGTCGAGGCTCGCCTCGCCGACCTGATCGGTCCGGCTGCCGGCCGGCTGCACACCGCGCGCTCGCGTAACGACCAGGTGGCGGTGGATCTGAGGCTCTGGGTCAAGGACGAGTGTTTTCGCGTCGCCGAAGCGCTGAAAGGATTGATCAGGGCATTGCTGGAGCGGGCCGAGGAGCATGCGGCGACCGTGATGCCGGGCTTCACCCACATGCAGGCGGCGCAGCCGGTGACGTTCGGCCATCACTGCATGGCCTATGTCGAGATGTTTTCGCGCGATCTGTCGCGCGTGCGCGATGCCATCGAACGGATGGACGAGAGCCCGCTGGGCGCCGCCGCCCTTGCCGGCACCAGCTTTCCGATCGACCGCCACCAGACCGCCAGGGCGCTCGGCTTCCGCGAGCCGATGCGCAATTCGCTGGACAGCGTTTCCGACCGCGATTTCGCGCTGGAGTTTCTCGGCATGGCGGCGATCTGCGCCACGCATCTGTCGCGGCTGGCCGAGGAGATCATCATCTGGTCGACGCCGCAATTCGGCTTCATCAGGTTGTCGGACAGTTTCTCCACCGGCTCCTCGATCATGCCGCAGAAGAAGAACCCCGACGCCGCCGAACTGGTGCGCGGCAAGACCGGACGCGTCAACGGCCATCTGGTCGGCCTGCTGACGGTGATGAAGGGCATGCCCTTGACCTATGGCAAGGACATGCAGGAAGACAAGGAATCGGTGTTCGACGCCGCCGAGACGCTCGACCTGATGCTGGCGGCGACCACCGGCATGATCTCGGACATGACGGTCAACGCCGCGGCGATGAAGAAGGCCGCCGGCTCCGGCCACGCGACCGCCACCGACCTCGCCGACTGGCTGGTGCGCACGCTCGGCCTGCCCTTCCGCGAGGCGCATCATGTCACCGGCCACGCCGTGGCGCTGGCCGAAGAGAAGAAGGTGGGGCTGGAGAGGCTTTCGCTGGAGGACCTGCAGTCGATCAACCCCGGCATCACTTCCGATATCTTCTCGGTGTTGGCGGTGCAGAACTCGGTCAAGAGCCGGACCAGTTTCGGCGGCACGGCGCCGTCGGAAGTGAGGAGGCAGATCCGCGCCTGGAAGAAGCGCATCGCCAAGGCATGATACCGGATATTGCGATCGCAATATCCGGGGTGCAATGCGCTGAGAACTCGGCTAAAAGCGGCGGCTGGCAAACGTTCGGACGGATGGATCGATGACCGGAAGCAGGATTTTGATGACGCTGACGCTTCTGGCGGCTCTTGCCTCCGTGACCGCCTGCGGCCGCAAGGCCGGCCTCGACACGCCCTACGAGGCGGCCGTTCAGGCGCGCAAGGATGCCGAGAGGGCCAAACAGCCCGTGCCGCCGGAGCCGGAAAAACCGGTCCGGGACAAGAAGTTCATTCTCGATCCGCTGATCTAGAGCCGATGGGATCGGGTCAGGTCTTCCAAACCCGATGTCGTCGTGCCCCAACTTTCCGGAACCACTCTCGTGAATCATTTCGACTACCGCGACGGCGTGCTCCATGCCGAGGACGTGGCCATCCCCCATATCGCCGCCCAGGTCGGCACGCCATTCTACTGCTATTCGACGGCCACCTTGACCAGGCACTACCGGGTGTTCGCCCAGGCCTTTGCCGGGCTCGACGCGCTTGTCTGCTACGCCATGAAGGCCAACTCCAACCAGGCCGTGCTGCGGACCCTGGCCAAGCTCGGCGCCGGCGCCGACGTGGTCTCGGAAGGCGAATTGCGCCGGGCGCTGGCCGCGGGCATCGCGGCTGGCAAGATCCTGTTCTCGGGCGTCGGCAAGACCGCGCGCGAAATGGACTTCGCCCTCGAAGCCGGCATTCTTTGCTTCAACGTCGAGTCGGAACCCGAGCTCGAATTGCTGTCGACCCGCGCCACGGCGCTCGGCAAGGTGGCGCCGATCTCGCTGCGCATCAATCCCGATGTCGACGCCAGGACCCACAAGAAGATCTCCACCGGCAAGGCCGAGAACAAGTTCGGCATTCCATGGCAGCGGGTGCGCCAGGTCTATGCCCGCGCCGCAACGCTTCCGGGCATCAAGGTCACCGGCATCGACACCCACATCGGCAGCCAGATCACCGAATTGCAGCCCTTCGACGACGCCTTCGCTCTGCTGGTCGACCTGGTCGGCGCTTTGCGCGCCGATGGCCATGCCATCGAGCATGTCGACCTCGGTGGCGGCCTCGGCATTCCCTATCGCGTCGACAACAGCCCGCCGCCTTTGCCCGACGCCTATGCCGAGATCGTCAGGAAGCATGTCACCAAGCTGGGCTTGAAGGTGATGTTCGAACCGGGCCGGCTGATCGTTGGCAATGCCGGCATCCTCGTCTCGGAAGTGATCTTCGTGAAGGAAGGCGACGCGAAGAACTTCCTCGTCGTCGACGCCGCCATGAACGACCTGATCCGGCCGACGCTCTACGATGCCTTCCACGACATCAGGCCAGTCGTGCAGCCGCCGGCCAACACGCCCCGCATGATGGTCGACGTGGTCGGTCAGGTCTGCGAGACCGGTGACTATCTCGGCCTCGACCGCGACCTGCCCAGGCTGAAGGCCGGCGATCTCGTTGCCGTGTCCACCGCCGGCGCTTACGGCGCCGTGCAGGCCGGCACCTACAACACCCGCCTGCTGGTGCCGGAGGTACTGGTCGACGGCGACCGTTTCCACGTCGTGCGCCCGCGCCTGACCTATGACGACCTGATCGGGTTGGATTCGGTGCCCGACTGGCTCTGAAATAGCCCGAAGACCTGCCCCATCCAAGACCTGCCCGATAGGGGAGAGAACCCATGTCAGACAACACCGTCACACGCGAACGCATTGCCGCGATGGAACCGCGCATCCGTCCGTACGTGCGCCACACGCCGGTGCTGCGCGTCGACATGGCCGATTTCGATCGCCCGCCCCTGGCGATCGACCTCAAACTGGAATGCCTGCAGCATTCCGGTTCGTTCAAGGCGCGCGGCGCCTTCACCAATCTTCTGGAGCGGCCGGTTCCCGAGGCCGGCGTCGTTGCCGCTTCGGGCGGCAACCATGGCGCCGCCGTCGCCTACGCCGCCATGCGGCTCGGCCACAAGGCTACCATCTTCGTTCCCGAAGTGAGCCCACAGGCGAAGCTGGAGCGCATTCGCGGCTATGGCGCCGACCTGGTCGTCGGCGGCGCACGCTATGCCGAGGCACTAACCGCCAGCGAACGCTTCGCCGAGCAAACCGGCGCCTTGCAGATCCATGCCTTCAACCAGGAGGAAACGCTGATCGGCCAGGGCACGCTCGGGCTCGAGATCGAGGAGGACCTGCCTGAGATCGACACGCTGCTGGTCGCCGTCGGCGGGGGCGGCCTGATCGGCGGCATCGCCGCCTGGTATGCCGGCCGCATCCGCATCGTCGCCATCGAGCCCGAGGGCGCGCCGACGCTTCATCGCGCCTTCGAGGCCGGGCATCCTGTCGACGCCCCGGCGGAAGGCATCGCCGCCGATTCCCTGGCGCCCAGGCGCGTCGGCGAAATGATGTTCCCGATCGCCGAAGCCTTCGTCGAGCGCTCCATCCTGGTCAGCGACGACGACATCATTGCCGCGCAGAAGGCGCTGTGGAACCGGGTGCGCATCATCTCCGAGCCGGGAGGTGCCGCGGCCTTCGCCGCGATCCTGTCCGGGCGCTACACGCCGGCATCGGGCGAACGGGTCGCCGTGCTCGTCTGCGGCGCCAACGCAAACCCCGCCAATTTCTGAGCGCAGCCATTTCGGCCGGGTTCACTTTTTTCAAACCGCCTCGTCTTTGCCGTGTTTGCTGGTATTCTTCGACTCGTGAGGCTTGGGTTATCCTGCCCGGCCCACAGCATGATCCCGAAAAGTGGACTCCGGGTTTCGACAACAGATCATGCTCAACGAGATGGGGCTCCATCCCGGTTCGTTGCGGGAGGGACGCTCTTGGAAGGGCCGATGACGGAACGACCCACCTTCAGCAGCAATCGCGGACTGGCCGGACGCCTGGCCTTGAGCCGGCTGGCGACGCGGGTCTCGATGGTGGTCGAGCGCGGTTGGCCGCTGCTGCTTCCGCTGGTCATCGTCGCCTGCCTGTTCCTCAGTGCTTCCTGGTTCGGCATTTTCTCCCGGCTGCCGGATGCAGTACGCATCGGCCTTGTCGCCGCATTCGGCTTGGCAGGGCTTGCGGCACTCTATCCACTGCGCTTCTTCCGCGTGCCCGGTGCCGCCGAGGTGGACCGCCGCATCGAGGCCGCCAACAACCTGCTGCACAGCCCCGTCCTGACGCAGGCCGACCGGCCAAGCGGCCGGGAAAGCAGCTTCTCGCAAGCGCTCTGGCGCGAGCATCAGAAGCGCATGGCCGCAAAGCTCGACAGCCTCGGCGCCGACGTGCCGCGCACGCGGGTGCCGGAGCGCGACCCCTGGGCGCTGCGCGCTGTAGCCGCACTTTTGCTCGTCACCGCCTTTGCCTTCTCGTTCGGGCCGACGGGTGGCCGAATAGGCGACGGGTTCAGCGCCCGTGGCATGCACGACGCCCTACCGCCGCGCATCGACGCCTGGGTGACGCCGCCGGCCTATACAGGCAAGCCGCCGATCTTCCTGACCGCCGATGCCAACCAGGCGACGCCGACGTTTCATGTCCCCGAGGGCAGCGACGTCTCCTTGCGCGTCACCGGTGGCTCGGGCGAGGAAACGCTTGCCTATGCCGACAAGGATGGCAGCGCGCGCAGCATCGATCCGGCCAGCCCTCAGGCCGCCTCGGCCAAGCCGGCCGCAAGCCCGGCGGTGCCGTCAAAGGTGCGCCAGTTCACCGGCAAGCTGACGAGCGACGGCACGTTGACCCTGAAATCGGGCGGGGACGAACTCGGCCGCTGGGCCTTCGCCGTGATCCCTGACAAGCCGCCGCAGATCCGCTTCGTCGGCGAGCCCAAGCGCGCCGCCAATGGCGCTTTCGAACTCAACTACCAGATCGACGACGACTATGGCGCCGCCACCGCCAAGGCGGTCTTCGCGCTGGCCGATCCGCAAGCGCCGGGTGCGCATCCGCTCTATGGCCCACCCGATATGCCGCTGACGCTGCCGCGCCGCGGCGGCAAGTCGAATGCCGCCAGGACCACGAAGGACCTGACCGAGCATGTCTGGGCCGGCAGCAGCATCAGGCTGACGCTGGTCGCCACGGACGACGCCGGACACACCGCGTCCAGCGAGACCAAGACGCTGGTGATGCCCGAGCGGCCGTTCGCCAATCCGCTGGCGCGGGCGGTGATCGAACAGCGCCGCCTGCTGGCGCTCGACGCCAATGCCAAGCCGCACGTGCTCGACCTGATCGACGCCATCACGCTGCGGCCGGAAGACACATTCGACACCATGTCCCACTACCTCGCCATCATGAGCGCGCGTAGCCGGCTGAAGCTGGCGGAAAACGACGATCAGCTGCGCGGCGAGGTCGCCTATCTCTGGGAAATCGCGCTCGGTATCGAGGAGGGCAATCTCTCGGCCGCCGAAAAGCGGCTGCGCCAAGCGCAGCAGGCGCTGCAGGACGCCATCAAGAACGGCGCCAGCGACCAGGAAATCGAGAAGGCGATGAAGGAACTGCGTGAGGCGATGAACCAGTTCCTGCAGGAATTCGCCGAACGCGCCAAGCAGAACCCGAATGCGCCGCAAATGCAGCAGAACGGCCAGGAACTGCGCCAGAGCGACATCGATCGCATGATGGACCAGATCGAGAACCTGGCGAAGTCGGGCGACCGCGACAAGGCGCAGCAATTGCTGTCGCAGTTGCAGGACATGATGAACAATCTCCAGGCCGGCCGTCAGCAGCAGGGCGGCGAGCAGGACAGCCAGATGCGCCAGCAGATGGACAAGCTCGGCGAGATCCTGCGGCGCCAGCAGGAGATGATGAACGACACTTTCCGCATGGACCAGATGCAGCGCGGCGAGCGCCAGCGCGGGCAGAGCCCCGACGAGCAGCTTGGACAAGGCAGTGGCGAGAATCAGGACAGGCAGGGTCTCGGCCAAGACCAGGATCCGCGCTCCAGGCAAAAGCCGATGACGCCGCAGGAATTCGCCGATGCGCTGAAGCAGTTGCAGGAAGGCCAGGGGCAGCTGAAAAGCGATCTCGAGCAGCTGAAGAAGGGCCTCGAAGGCATGGGCATGGAGCCCAACGAAGGATTTGGCGAGGCCGGTAAATCCATGGGCAGCGCCGAGCAGGCGCTCGGCGAAGGCCAGGGCGACGAGGCGGTCGGTCACCAGGGCCGGGCGCTTGAGGCGCTGCGCAAGGGCGCCAAGGACATGATGAAGCAGATGCAGGCCATGCAGGGCGACCAGGGCGGCAGCCAGGAAGGCGGCCGCCAGCAGAATGCCGACCGCGATCCGCTCGGCCGGCCACGCGCCAGCCAAGGCCCCGATTTCGGCGATTCGGTGAAAGTGCCCGACGAGATCGACGTCCAGCGTGCCCGTCAGATACTGGAAGCGATCCGCAAGCGGCTCGGCAATGCGCTGAGCCCCGATATCGAGCGCAGCTATCTCGAACGGCTGCTGGAGCTGAAGTAGAGCGATACCAGAAAAAGTGTGAGACCGTTTTCCGTCCGGAATTGCGTCAACAGCAAAAGAGATGGAGCGGGTCAGCGTTTCCGTGAACGCTGAACCGCTATGGGAATCGTCGCCCCTCCATCCGGTCCAGGCCGGCCTTCAAGAAACACCACGGAAAACCCGCGAGATGGTCGCCGGTCCATTCGGCAGCCGGCTGCATTTCCATCAAGACGGATCCTGAAGCGGAAGAAGCCGTCAGCGGCTGTCGAGCATTCCGGCCGCCTGCGCCATCTCATATTCCCTTCGCGAATAGCGCTGGAATGCCGGACGGGCGGCAAGACGATCCATATAGGCCCGGAAGACCCAATGCTCGGGCAGCACGCGCAGCACGTTTGTCGCAAAATGGACGCCACTGCCGATTTGCGTGTCTGCCGCCGTAAACTTGTCGCCGGCGATATACGGCCGCGACGAAAGCGTCTTCTCCAGATTGGCAACCATCTCGGAGAAGGACCCGTAGGAATAGCGGCTGCCCATGAATTCTTTGCCATGTGCCTTGGCGGCCACCACTGGATCCAAGACGGAATCCGAATAGACCAGCCAGGTCAGATAGGTGGCCCGTGCACGATCGCCGATGGCGGGCGCGAGGCCGGCTTCGGCGAAGGTATCGGCGAGATAGATAGTTATCGCAGCGCGTTCGGTGATGATGGTGCCATCGTGGTCGATGGCCGGCACCTTCTTGTTCGGCTGGATTGCCCGGTAGGATTCGGGAACGCCCTCTTTCGCTCGGATGTCGACGCGCGAAAATTCGAACGGCACACCGAGTTCCTCGAGCAGCCAATGGACGCCGGAGGCGCGTGACCAGGGGGTGTGGTAGAAGATGATCATTCATCATTCTCCAATTGGCGATGGGCCTTTCTATCATGCGGCTCCTGACAGCTTTCCGTCAGGACGGACAACAGAGGACGCGAAGCGGCGGCGATCGGCCGAAGCGTTCAGACACCTTGCCTGAACGCTTCCCGGATCGCCTCTTGCATGCCGTCGATCGCCTCGCCGGATGCGTTCGGGTTGCGATGCATCACCACATTCGAGGAATCGATGGCGCCGAACCCATCGACGGATGACAACTCACGGCAGCCGTCCGGAATGTTGCTGCGCGAAATCGGCGCGATCGCCAACCCCGAGGTGACGGCAAGCTTCAACCCGCCATTGGTGTCGCTCGTATAGGCGACACGATAGGCAAGGCCGCGCTGCTCCAGCGATTTGATGGCGAAGTCCTTGCACCAGCCTGCCCGGTTGTAGAGGGCGATCGGCACCGGACGTTCTTCATGCATGTGATGCAGGTTCGAGGTCACCCAGACGGTCGGATCGTGCATCAGCACCTCGCCGCCGGACGGATCCTGCCATTCGAACACCACGCACAGATCGAGTTCACCGGCGGCGAGCGCCGCGATCTGTGCCCCCGAATGCGCGTAGCGAACGGTAACCTCGACCTGGGCGTGGCGTTTCGAAAACGCGCCGAGCGCGCGTGACAAGATGGCAAGGCCATATTCCTCGGGAATGCCGATGCGCACCGGCCCGCCCAGCGGCGCCGCGGCGATCGACGCCGCCGTCTCGTCGAGCAGCGAGACGATGCGGCGGGCATTGACGATGAGTTCGCCGCCCCGCCGCGTCAGCACGACGCCACGTGAACCGCGCTCGAACAGGCTGTCGCCGACCAGTCCTTCAAGCTTTTTCATCTGCATCGACACGGCCGACTGGGTGCGGCCCGCCTGCTCCGCCGCCTTGGTGAAATTGCCGACCTCGGCAATGGCCACGAAGGTGCGCAGGAGATCGCTGTCGAGGGTCGGCCGCATGGAAATCCGCCATGAGAAAATTTGATTGCTGGTATCATTCCAATTCGTTTGCAACATGTCAAACGCCGGACGATAGTCGCCTCACCCATTGGATATGCGGCTGCCAAACCAGCCGCGGACCAATCTAAAGAGTCCTCACTCGTGCCCGCTGCCCGAAACGGTGGCGGGTTCTTTTTGATCCGGAGTCGGACGCTTCGGATCGTACGCGCAGGAGCCTGAACGCAGATGCACAATAGGATGGTGGGTGGCATCCTGAGCCTGTGTCTGGGTGTGCTGGTCTTTTCGCTGCAGGACCCGCTGGTCAAATCCGTGTCGAGCGGTTACCCGGTGACCGAGGTGATGGCGATCCGTTCGGTCGTCGCCTTGCCTATCCTGATCGTTCTCGTCCACGCCGATGTCGGCCTGCGGGCGATCCTATCGAAACGGTTCGGCCTGCTGACGGTGCGTGCCTTCATCCAGTTCACCTCCTACACGATGTACTATCTGGCCATCGCCGCCCTGCCGCTGGCCGACGCCGTTGCGCTCTATTTCATGGCGCCGCTGTTCATCATGGCGCTGGCCGGACCGTATCTTGGCGAGCGCGTCTCCTGGCAGACGCTGGCGACCGTACTGATCGGGCTGCTCGGCGTAGTCGTGATGGTGCGGCCCGGCGCCGGGCTGTTCGACGGGGCAGCGCTGTTGTCGTTGGGCTCGGCGGCGCTCTACGGCTTCTCGCAGCTGATGACGCGCAAGATCGGCGACACCGAATCGTCCACGGTCATGGCCTTCTATCAGAACGGCGCTTATCTCGCCGGCGCCGTCCTGGTTGCCGGCACGTTTCATCTTGCCGGCGTAACCCACGCCGTTCATCCAAGCCTGGAGTTTCTGGTGCGGCCGTGGATATGGCCGATGCTGCCGGATTTCCTCAAGATGGCCGCTTGCGGTTTCGTCGCGTCGGCCGGCATGATCCTTTTGTCGCAGGGCTACCGGCTGGCACCGGCCAACCGCGTCGCCACCTTCGAATATACCGGCATCCTGTGGTCGCCGCTCTGGGGTTTTCTGTTCTTCGCCGAAGTGCCGCGGCCGACCACCGTGATCGGTGCCGCCCTCATCATCGGCGCCGGCCTGCTGGCGCTCAACGCAGGGCGACGCCGGAGCACTGCACCCGCGCTCGCCGCCACCGATCCAGCCTGATCAGGCGAAGCAGATCAGCGCCTTATCCACGCGAGAACGGATCTCGGCCAGTGTGAACGGCTTCTGTACGACATCGAGGATGATGCCGTTCAGTTCCTCGGCGCGCTCGCGCTGGTCGGCATAGCCGGTCATCAGCATGATCTTCATCGCCGGGAAAAGAGCGGCCGCCGCGATCGCCATCTCGATGCCGTCCATCTCCGGCATACGGATATCGGAGACGACGAGGTCGTAAGCGCCATTCGCGGCCCGGATCAGCGAAAGGCCCTGAGCACCATCTGCCGCGATGTCGATTGCGTGGCCGGCGCGTTCGAGTGCGCGGGCTGCGAGGGTGCGGACGGACTCATCGTCCTCGACGATCAGAAGCTTTGCCATGCCGGCATATTTGGCGGGCAAAAGTTGACTTTTCCTGAAAGCCCCGGCGCTCGACCGGGCTAATTTTCCTGGCGCCGTTAAGGCCTTTTTCAGAATTCGACGGTGCGATGCACCGGCCTCACGCATCGCCTTTCACAACACCCACGAACGGCAGTTCGCGAAACGCGTGGGCGACGTCCATGCCGTAGCCGACGACGAAATAATCGGGGCAGTCGAAGCCGACATAGTCGGCATTGAGCGCTGTCTGGCGGCGCATGCGCTTGTCGAGCAGCACGGCGATGGAACAGCTCCTGGCGCCACGCGACAGCATCAGGTCGCGCGTGAAGGTCAGCGTCTTGCCCGATTCCAGGATGTCGTCGATCAACAGCACGTCGCGGCCGGCAACCTCGTTGTCGATGTCGCGCAGCACTCTCACCTCGCCACTGGTGGTGCCGGCGCCGTAACTGGAAATGAAGATGAATTCGACCTCCGGCGACAGGCCGACATCGTGCATGGCGCGGATCAGGTCCGCCGCGAAGACGAACGAGCCTTTCAGCACCGAGATCACCAGCAGATCATGGTAATCGTGCTCGGCGATCTCCTTGGCGAGCTCGAGATTGCGCCGTGCGATCGCCGATGCCGAAAACAGGACTTCGATGTCCTTGTTGCGTACGATGGGCATTGATGGCCTTCCCGATGATCGCCTACTCGGCGAAAGTGACCAAAACGGTTCTTACGCCGTTCTTAGGCACGTCGAGCCGGCTGGCAAAGCCGAATCTTTCGCCCGAGGCCAGCGCGTGGCCGGATGTCCCCAACGTATAGCGGGTCGTGCGCCCGTCATTGCCCGTCACCCGGATTTCGAGCGGCGGCAGGGTCGCCGGACCCGTCCCGTCATTGGCGGCCTCGCCATCGACGAACAGCACAGGATTCGCGCCGGAGGCGTCGACGTGCGAGGTGACGCCTGAAATGGTCAGTGCCGAAGCTTGCGCGCCGGTCAGGAGCGGCGCCTGGCGCACCAGCGCATGCCCACCGGAGATCCAGAAGGCGGCAAGGGCGGCGCCGATGCCGGCGATCCAGAAGATCGGCCCGCCGCGCGAGGCCGGCGGCCGCTCCGCCGGCGCCTCTGGCTTACGCAGCATATCCATGCCCTCTACGGGCGGCGTGACAATCGGGCGCGGCTGCGGTGGTTGGGCTTGCGTGGCCGCGGCTGTCCGCGGCATCACGACATAATCGGCATCGACGATATCGGGCGCCGGACCGCGCACGATCCGGTCCGCCACGGCAATTGCCAGCGGATCGGTCATGATTTCGCCGGAAACCGGGCGCGCGGTTCGCTCGTCAGCCGTCATGGCCCAGTATCGCACCTGTTCGCTTTTCGTTTCTTTTGCGTAAACACAAATGGTTAACGTTTCCCCACCGGAGCCCTCGTGACGCGCCGAAAGAGCATAGAAATTAACCGCCGGTTAACCATGCCGGCCGATGGTCTTTTCCCAGAACGGGCCGGCTCGCCGCCGGCAGAGCCGGATGATTTCAGGTCGAATCGACCTGAAATCATCCGGCTCTAAATCAAAGAGGTGGAGCATGATGTCGTCCGAAAGCCGCTTCACACTTTTCGGCATCATGCTCTAGGAATTTCAGGTCGTCGAAATTGATTCGCTTCGAAAATGTCGGCCTCCGCTATGGCATGGGTCCGGAAATCCTCCGCGACATTTCCCTGCATATACCGGAGCGCTCCTTCCAGTTCCTGAGCGGCCCTTCGGGCGCCGGCAAGACGACCTTGCTGCGCCTGCTCTTCATGTCGCTGAAACCGACGCGCGGCCTGATCACCATCTTCGGCAAGGACCGCTCGCGCATCTCGCGCACCGAACTGCCGCATCTCAGGCGCCGTATCGGCGTGGTGTTCCAGGACTTTCGCCTGCTCGACCACATGACGACCTATGAGAATGTCGCGCTGCCGTTGCGCGTGCGCGGGCGCGAGGAAGCGAGCTACCGCACCGACGTCACCGAACTGTTGAAATGGGTGGGGCTGGGCGAGCGCATGCATGTGCTGCCGCCGGTCCTGTCGGGCGGCGAGAAGCAGCGCGCCGCGATCGCGCGCGCCCTGATCGAACAGCCCGAGATCCTGCTCGCCGACGAGCCGACCGGCAATGTCGATCCGCCGCTGGCACGCCGACTGCTGCGGCTGTTCATCGAGCTCAATCGTCTCGGCACCGCCGTGGTCATCGCCACGCACGATCTTGGCCTGATGGAACAGGTCGACGCACGCCGCATGATCCTGGCCGGCGGAAGGCTGGATGTCTATGACTGAGCTGTCCGCCGAACACCTGGAAGACCGTGACGCCGAGGTGAGCGAGGCAAGGCCGCGCTCCCAGCGCCGGATGGCGCCGATCGTGCCGGCGCAGAACATCGCCGGCCGCGCGCTGATCCTGGTCATCGCCATCATGACCTTCCTGTCCTGCCTCACCTTCGGCGCTGTGACGCTGGTGCGCGACACCGCTTCGGTCTGGGAGAACCAGATCTCGCGCGAGGCGACGATCCAGATCAAACCGGTCGATGGCCTCGACATGGAGGCCGCCCTTGTCCAGGCCTCGCGGATCGCCGGCGAATTCCCCGGCGTGAAGTCGACAAAGATCATCGACCGCGAAGCCACGGCAAGGCTTCTCGAACCGTGGCTGGGTTCGGGCCTCAACATCGACGACCTGCCGGTGCCGCGCCTGATCATCGTCACCATCGACGAGAACAGCCCACCCGACTTCGCCGCCATGCGCGCCGCGATCGCCCCGAAGCTGCCGAGCGCATCGCTCGACGATCACCGCACCTGGGTCGACCGGCTGGTGGCCATGGCCCGCACCACGGTGACCATCGGCATCGCCGTTCTGGCGCTGATGCTGTCGGCGACCGTGCTGACCGTGGTGTTCGCAACCCGTGGCGCCATGGCCGGCAATGGTCACATCATCGAGGTGCTGCATTTCGTCGGTGCCGAGGCGCGGTTCATCGCGCGCGAATTCCGCCGGCATTTCCTGGTCACCGGCATGAGGGGCGCGGCCGCCGGCGGCGCGGCGGCGGTGCTGGTCTTCATCATCTTTTCCTGGTGGTCGTCGCGCAACATGGCGACGCCCCAGGCCGATCAGGCAACCGCCCTGTTCGGCAATTTCGCCATCGGCTCGGCGGGCTATCTCGGGGTGGTCATGATGGTGCTGGTGATCGGCGCGCTGACGGCGGCGACCTCGCATGCCACCGTCGTAGCCTATCTCAGCGACATCGACGTTCGCCAACCCGACGCATGAAAAAGGGGACGCGCTTTTGGGCCGACGTCCGGGATGAACGCAGAACGATCACGGATGGAGAATTTGCGTAACGCAAAGTGCGACTTTTACCTACCAAAGGCCGCATTTCGGGATTAACCATATGGCTATGGACGTGCGGGATTCGACCGGAACGGTTGGACAGATGCCGGTGGTGGCTCGTTCGCGCGCCCACGGCAGGGTCAGCCGTTTACGGAGCGCCCTGCGTGTCTCCGCCCTCTCCCTCCTGATCCTCGCAACATTGTTTGCCGGCGGCTTCGGCTGGTTTGCCAACAAGGTCAGCCACTTGACCACGCCAGCCAACCCGGCCAAGGCCGATGCCATCATCGTGCTGACCGGTGGCCAGTCCCGCCTCGACGCCGCGATGGACCTGCTGGCGTCCGGCAAAGGCGAGCGTCTCCTGATCAGTGGCGTGCACCCTTCCGCCAGCCGCCGCCAGCTCCAGGCCGCGACCGGTGGCGACAAGAAGCTGTTTTCCTGCTGCGTCGACATCGACCGCGCCGCGCTCGACACGATCGGCAATGCCGAGGAAAGCGCCAAATGGGTCGAAAGCCATGCCTACAACACGGTGATCCTCGTCACCAACAACTACCATATGCCGCGCAGCCTGCTGGAAATGGGCCGGTTGCTGCATGGCGCCAAGCTGGAACCCTATCCGGTGGTCAATGCCAATCTCGACAATGGTGGCTGGCTGACCAAGCCGCAGGCCCTGCGCGTGCTGTTCACCGAGTACAACAAATACCTGTTGGCGCTGGCACGCGGCATCGTGCCGGTGAAGCAGACGCCCGACGGCCTCGCACTGGCCGAGACCGCGGCTGGCGGCTGAGCCCTCGGCGCTGCATCATCACGCTTCGTCTCTCCCTTTCGACGCCTTCAGGCGCATGACCTCCTGCTCGAGCTGTTGAATACGCCTGTCCCGTTCGCCGAGTGCCGCCGCCACATCCGCTGCCTCGAAACGCTGCGGAATATGTTGCGGGCAATTGGCGTCCCAGGCCGAAACCGTGAACAGGATGACCTGCTCGGGACGCGCCTTGTAATCCTGCGGCATCAGCCTCGCCGTCAGTTCGGCATCGTTTTCGACGACTCGAGCCGTGCCCCAGACCTTGATACGCTGGCGCAGCATATAGTCGATCAGGAACAGGAAGGCGCGTGGGTTGTCGGCCAGATTGCCCTGCGTGATGAACTGCCTGTTGCCCGAAAAATCGGCGAAGCCGATCGTCTTCTCGTCCAGCACCTTGAGAAAACCGGCCGGCCCGCCGCGATGCTGGATGTAGGGCTGGCCATCGCCATTGGCCGTCGACAGGAAGATGCTCGTCTGCATCTCGATGAAAGCGGCAAGGTCCGGCGTGATATCAGCCTGCCAGCCGCCGCGCTCCTCGACACGGGCATAAGACTGGCGCGAGCCCTTGCGCGCCTGGATCGCCTTGACGGTCGGCGTGAAGGCAACGTCGCTGGTGAAAGCATACGCGTTCATCGAAAGCCTCCTTGCCCGGAATGGGACCTGCGGCAGTTGACGCGACCCTGGACCAAAACCGTTTCACACTTTTCCTGGAGTTGCCCTAAAGCCCGAGCTCCGACAGTGATGGATGGTCGTCCGGGCGGCGCCCGAGCGGCCAGTGATACTTGCGCTCGGCCTCCCTGATCGGCAGGTCGTTGATGCCGGCGATGCGCAGGCGCATCAGCCCGTGCTCGTCGAACTCCCAGTTCTCATTGCCATAGCTGCGGAACCAGGAGCCGCTGTCGTCGTGCCACTCATAGGCGAAGCGCACGGCGATGCGGTTGCCGTGGAAAGCCCAGACCTCCTTGATCAGCCGGTAGTCGAGCTCGCGGCTCCATTTGCGCGTCAGGAACGCCTGGATGGCATCGCGGCCTTGCAGGAACTCGGCGCGGTTGCGCCAACGGCTGTCGGTCGTGTAGGCGAGCGCGACACGTGCCGGGTCACGCGAGTTCCACGCATCCTCAGCCATGCGCGCTTTCTGCGCAGAAGTCTCAGCGGTGAACGGCGGCAGCGGCGGGCGGCTCTCAGACATGACGGTTCCTTATTGACCGGGGACCGCAATATGCGAGCCACACTGGCCCATATAAGGCCTTCCATGATTTAAATGCAGATGGCATATTCGCAACCTATCCTTCCATTTTGTGGAAGTTGCAATGGACCGTCTCGAAGCCATGTCCCTCTTTGTCGCCGTCGTGGAGGCCGGCAGCCTTTCCGCCGCGGCCCGCCGCTTCGGCATTCCGCTGGCGACCGTCAGCCGCAAAGTTTCGGATCTGGAGCGCCATCTGAACACCCGGCTCCTGAACCGCTCGCCGCGCCGGCTGACGCCGACCGATGCCGGCGAGGCCTATCTTGCGGCCTGCCGACGCATCCTCGACGATGTCGGCGAGGCGGAACGCGCGGCGGCGGGCGAGTACAGCGCGCCGACCGGCGAACTTGCCATCACCGCCCCGGTCGTCTTCGGCCGCCTTCATGTGCTGCCGGTCGTCACCGGCTTTCTCGCCGCCTATCCCGACGTCAACATCCGCCTTACCCTGGCGGACCGCATAACACAGCTGGTCGAGGACCATTTTGATCTCGCTCTCCGCATCGGCCAATTGCCCGATTCGAGCCTTGTCGCCCTTGGCGTCGGCGCGATCCGCCGCGTCGTCTGTGCCAGCCCTGCCTATCTCGCCGAGCACGGCACGCCCATGACCTTGGACGATCTGGCCGCCCACAGTTGCGTCACCTTCGAGGGGCTTGCCTCCGCCGCCCAATGGACCTTCGCCAGCGGCAAGACGGAAGTTACGGTTCCGGTCCGCTCGCGGCTTCAGGTCAACACCGCCGAAGCGGCGATCGATGCCGCGATTGCCGGCGTCGGGCCGACGAAGGTGCTCTCCTATCAGGTCGATGCCGCGGTGCGGTCGGGCATGTTGTGCATCCTGCTGCGGGATTTCGAGCCGGAACCGTGGCCCGTCAGCCTGGTGCATGCGGGCCACGGCCTGCTGCCGGTCAAGCTGCGTGCCTTCCTCGACTTCGCCGCCCCGCGCCTGAAGGAGCGGCTGGCGCGATTGGGATAGCGGGACCTATGCCGGCCGGCCACTTGGGCGGACCTTGCTCCAGCTCGGTCGGGACACGCCTGGGCCATTTCCTTTTTCCCCGCGCTTGGTGTAACCAACGCACACTTCCTCACCGGACCTCGCCCATGCTCTATGTCAGATCGCTGGCGTTCAACTTCGTTTTCTACGTCAATCTGATCGTCCAGATGATCCTCTGGACGCCCTACTATTTCCTGTCGCCCCGTCACCGCGCCTGGTTTGTGCCGAAATTCTGGTCGCGCACCTGCATGTGGCTCTATGACAAGATCGCCGGAACGAGGAACGACATCACCGGGCTGGAAAACCTGCCCGAAGGCTCTTTCATCCTTGCGCCCAAGCACCAGTCGTTCTGGGACGCGATCGCTTTCTTCCCTTTCCTTCAGGACCCGCTCTACATCCTCAAGCGTGAATTGACCTGGATCCCTTTCTTCGGCTGGTACATCATGAAGATGCGCATGATCCCGGTTGATCGCGGCAGCCGCTCCAAAGCCCTGAAGGCGGTGGTCGCGGCGACCAAGGAAGAGATGGCGCGCAATCCGCGCCAGTTGATCATCTATCCCGAAGGTACGCGCCGCGCGCCGGGCGACGAACCCGCCTATAAATACGGCATCGTCGAAATCTATACGCAGCTTGGCGTCCCGGTGGTGCCGGTGGCCCATGTCGCCGGCCTCTATTGGCCGCGCCGCAAATTCCTACGCTATCCCGGCACCATCAAGGCGCGTTTCCTGCCGCCCATACCGCCCGGCCTGAGCAAGGACGAGTTCATGGCGCGGCTGATCGGCGAGACGGAAGCCGCCTGCGACCAGCTTCTTGTCGAAGCGTCGCTCGCGTCCAACCCGCCGCCCTTGCCGCCGACGGCGGTGAAAAGGCTGCGGGATCTCGGCGCGAAGGCCTGAAGCGAAAGCTCCAGCCGAATAATCAGCCAAACACGGCCAGCGCCGTGGTCAGCACCAGCGTCGCGGCAAAGACCAGATTGATGATCCGCGAGGCCGCCGGCCTGCGCAGTATACCTGAGAACGCCGCCCCGGCGACGAGCCACAGGGCGTGGATGGCAACGATCATCAGCGCGAGAACACCGAGCCTCGTCCAGAGGCCGAGCCCGGCATCGCCCTCGCTCGAAGAAGCACCGGCGAACACGGCAGCGATCGCCACGAAGGCTTTCGGGTTGGCGACCGCCAGCAGAAACCCGGCCAGCCATGTCGGGCGCGACACCTCGGCCGCGCGTGCCGCCAGAGGCGGCGCCGTGGCGATCCTGAAGGCGAGATAGAGGATATAGGCTGCCGACGCGGCGGCCAGCAACAGCGCCAGCCCCGGCATCGAGGCAAGCGCCGCCGTCACCCCGGTCGCCACGACCAGCAGCACGGCGATCGTGCCCAGCACGATCCCGCAGGTGTAGCGCAGCGAGTGGCGCAGGCCGAAGGCGGCGCCAGCGGCGGTGACGCTTATCGTTGCCGGCCCCGGGCTGCCCATGACGACCGTGGCGGCAAGCACCAGTGCTATAAGCTGGCGCCAAGGGTCCGGCTGCAAAAGAAGCGGTTCGACCATTGCACCCTCCGTCCTGTCTCGTGCGAAGGACGGTATGGCAAGACTTGAGGGTGGTCTTGGACGTTCGTGCGCGGTGGCGCGGGAAACTTCAGCCGCTGGCCCTGTCGAGTTCGGCGATATCGTCGGCGGTCAGTTTCAGCGACGCCGCCTTGATCAGACTGTCCATCTGGCTTGGCTTGGTGGCGCTGGCGATCGGCGCGGTGACGCCAGGCCGCGCGATCACCCAGGCAAGCGCGACTTCCGCTTGCTTGGCCGAATGCCTGGCCGATATCGCATCGAGTGCCGCAAGGATGCGCATGCCGCGCGGGTTGAGATAGTCCTTCACCCCGCCGCCACGGGGGCTTTGGTCAAGATCGGCCTCGCTGCGGTACTTGCCGCTCAGGAAACCCTTGGCGAGACTGAAATAGGTAATCACACCGATGTCCTCGGCCATGCACAAATCGCGCAGCGGCCCATCGAACGAAGAGCGATCGTAGAGATTGTATTCCGGCTGCAGCACCTCATAGCGCGGCAGGCCGCGCAGACTCGCCACATCGAGTGCCGCCCGCAACTGGCCGGCATCGAGATTGGAACAGCCGATATGGCGGACCTTGCCCTTGGCGAGCAGCTTCTCATAGGCACCGAGGGTTTCCTCATAGGGCGTGGTCGGATCCGGCCAGTGCGACAGATAAAGATCGATGACATCGGTCCGAAGGCGTTCCAGCGACGCCTCGACGGCCTTTTCGATATAGGCGGCGGAGAGGTCCTTATGGCCCTGCCCCATATCCGAGCCGACCTTGGTGACCACCACGACCTTGTCACGGTTGCCGCGGTCTTTCATCCAGTTGCCGATGATGGTTTCGGACTCGCCGCCCTTGTGGCCCGGGACCCAGCGCGAATAGGCGTCCGCCGTATCGATGGCATTGAGTCCGGCCCCGACGAAGCGGTCGAGCAGGTCGAAAGAGGTTTTCTCGTCGGCGGTCCAGCCGAAGACGTTGCCGCCCAGGACCAGCGGCGCGATGGAAAGGTCGGTGCGACCGAGACGGCGTTTCTGCAAGGCGGATCTCCGTGATGGTTGGGGACGGGGCGGATGTCGCCCGCGGGCTGAGGGTTCGGAGCCTAACCTAGGTCTTGACCCATCGAGGTCAAAGCCCTGGCGGCCTTTTTCCGCCGAGCCAAGGCTCACAAAGGCGCGACCTGGTGCGCAACATCCTCCAGCCAATGATCGCGGATGCCCAGCGCTTCCAGATGCTTCAGAGTACTGAAGACATAATCCTCGTTGTTGCCGGATTGGCCGACCGCGCCGCGCACCACGGCCGCCGCATCGGCGGCTGCCAGCGCACCGGCATATTGCTCGTGCTTGCGGTCGACGATGTAGGTAACCGCTTCGACCATATCGCCGCCGTCGAGCCGTATCTTGAGCCTACGCTCGAGATAGACGCTTGTGACGAGTTCGCGCTCGCGCAGATAGGCAATGACCTCGTCGCGCAAATCGCCGGGCACACGGTATGCAAGGCCGACGCAGGAACCGCCATGGTCGAGACCGAGCACCAGTCCGGGCCGCTGGCGCGTACCGCGGTGCACGAAGGAATAGACACAGAGCGAGCGGCGATAGCCGTGCAGGTGCGCGCGCCGTGTCTCGATATGTGCGAAACCCGGCCGCCAGATCAGCGAACCATAGCCAAACACCCAAAAATCGCCCATATCGCCGCGCCTGATTGCAAAAGAATGGCAACACCGCACTGGAGACCGGTGTTTTTTCCGCCCGTCTCCGTCTACCTATCTCTGTCTACCTACTGTTGTCGGAATCGAGAGTCCGTCCACAACAACCATGCGTTAATGAGAGCCGAAGCATGACGTCAAGTGACGAACGCCAACCTGGTAACCGTCGCCGCCTGTGGTGGCTTGCGGCGTTCGTCGTCGTGCTGTTCGCCATCTACAGCGCCGGCTGGTTCTACCTGGCCAACAGGGTCAGGATCGAAGCCGACAAGGCGGTCGCCACGCTCAACAAGAGCGGCATCCAGGCAGGCTGCGCCAATCTCCAGGTCAGCGGCTATCCGCTGAGCTTCGTCGTCTCTTGCGACAATCTGGCCTACGAGGACGATGCCAAGAACATCGCGGCCTCGTCCGGCTCCTTCAATGCCGTCGCGCAGATCATCCAGCCCTTGTCCCCGGTCGCCGATCTGCGCGGTCCGCTCAGGACCTCCGCCCCCGGCATGGTGCCGCTGTGGATCGACTGGGACAATCTGCAGGCCAACGTCAAACTGTCATGGCCGCTGCCCCGGCGCATTTCGCTGCAGGCGGAAGGCCTGTCCGGCCAGACCGATCCGGCCGACGACACCGATCCGGTGGAACTGTTCAGCGCCGGCAAGGCATCAGGCCAGTTGCAGCCGAACGGCCAGGACGTCGACTACGTCGGCAGCTTCACCGATCTCGAGATCGACCCCGACGCGATCGGCGGGCGCGTGCTTCCGGCGCTCGATGCCAGCGGCGACGCCACGCTGAAGAATGGGGTCGCGCTGATCGGAACGCAGGTGAAGAGCCTGCGCGGCCAGAAGATCGAGATCCGCAACATCGACCTGTCGTCGGGTACGGCGCGGGTTACCGTCTCTGGGCCGCTGTCGGTTGACGCCGAAGGCCTGGTCGATGCCGATCTGATGATCAGGATCAAGGATCCGAAAGCCGTGGCGACCATTCTTGCCGGCGCCATACCCGAACAGAAGAACGCCATCGAACAGGGCTTTGCCGCTCTCGCTCTGCTCGGCAAGGAACCGTCGATGCCGCTGAAGGTGGTCAAGGGCAAGGCAGCACTCGGCTTCATCCCGCTCGGCAAGATCAAGCCGGTGCAATAGCGCTGCCATGGCAAGACCCGTGAAGCTCCTGAGTGTCGGAGCGCTGACCCTGGACATGATCCTGCGGGTCGAGACCTTGCCCGGCCATCAGGGAAAGTTCATCGCATCGGATGGCGTCCAGATCGCCTCCGGCATGGCCGCGAGCGCAGCCTGCGCCGCGCATCGCCTCGGCGCCGAAGTGTCGCTATGGGCGAGCACCGGCGACGATCCGGCCGGCGATCAGCTGATTGCCGGAATTGAGGCCGAAGGGGTTGATTGCAGCTACGTGCGCCGTGTCGGCGGCGCCCGCTCGGCGCTGGCATCGATCCTTGTCGACGCGCATGGCGAACGCATCATCGTGCCGTTCTATGACAGCCGGGCCCAGGCCGATCCCGAGACGCTGCCGTTTACCGACGTGACGGCATTCGATGCCGTGCTGGTCGACGTGCGCTGGCCGGGTGCGGCGGCAATTGCCCTCAAGGCGGCGCGCGCTGCCGGCCTCCCGGCAATTCTCGACGCCGATACCGCGCCGCTGGCGGTGCTGGAGCAGATGCTGCCGCTGGCTTCGCATATCGTCGCCTCCGAGCCGGCGGCGCGCATCGTCTGCGGGCACGCGCCGGACCCTGAGACCGCCTGCGCCGACTTGGCCTCGCGTACCGATGCTTTTGTCGCCGTCACCGGCGGCGCGGCAGGCACCTGGTGGTTCGACCGCCCGACCCGAACTGTTCGCCATGTCGCGACGCCAAAGGTCAAAGTGGTGGACACACTGGCAGCCGGTGACGTTTTTCACGGTGCCTTTGCGGTGGGACTGGCGGAAGCCATGCCGATAGTGAACGCCCTGCGCTTTGCCAGTGCGGCCGCCGCGCTCAAATGCCAGCGCTTCGGCGGCAGGCTGGGCGCACCGGAGCGAACCGAGACGCTGGCAATGATGGCGGCCCACTGGCCCGCCCAAGCCTGAGAGCCTGCTACGCCTTCGCCGGATGTTCGACCGCTTGACGCCCGAAGTCGGGCGCGTCGATATCCTGGCCGGCCTCGATGATCGAGCGGCGCACGGCCCGGGTGCGGGTGAACAGGTCGAACAGCTTGTCGCCGTCGCCCCAGCGGATCGCCCGCTGCAGGAACGCCAGGTCTTCCGAGAACCGCGCCAGCATTTCGAGGATGGCGTCCTTGTTGTGCAGGCACACGTCCCGCCACATGGTCGGGTCGGAGGCGGCCAGACGCGTGAAGTCGCGAAAGCCGGAGGCGGAATATTTGATCACCTCCGTCTTGGTCACCGATTCCAGATCGTCGGCGGTACCGACGATGTTGTAGGCGATGATGTGCGGCAAATGCGAGACGATGGCCAGCGTCATGTCATGATGCTGCGGGTCCATCGTGTCGATGTTGGCGCCGCAACGGCGCCAGAATTCCGACAGCCGTTCCAAAGCACCCGCATCGGCGTCCGGCAGCGGCGTGAAGATGCACCAGCGGTTGTCGAACAGATCGGCGAAGCCTGCATCCGGCCCGGATTTTTCCGTACCCGCCAACGGGTGGCCGGGAATGAAATGCACGCCGTCGGGCACATGCGGCTGCATCTGCGCGATGACGGAGGCCTTGGTCGAGCCGACATCGGTGAGGATCGCACCCTTCTTCAGGGCCGGCGCGATCTCCTGCGCCACCGCGCCGGATGATCCGACCGGCACCGAGACGATGACCAGGTCGGCGTCGCGGACCGCTTCCTTCGCGTCGGTGGTGTAGGAATCGCCGAGGCCCAGTTCCTCGGCCCGCTCGAGCGTGGCCACGCTGCGCGTCGAGATGGCGACATGGCGGGCCAGGCCCTCGCGGCGGATGACGCGGGCCAGCGACGAGCCGATCAGGCCGATGCCGACCAGCGCGATCTTTTCAAACATCGGTGATGTCATGGCGTTCCAGCTTTTGGCGTTCTAGCTTTTCAGAAATGTCGTGAGCGCGGCGACGACGCCGCGATTGGCCTCTTCGGTGCCGACGGTCATGCGCAGCGCGTTCGGGAAGCCATAGCCGGAAACGCGCCGCAATATATAGCCGCGCGCGGTCAGGTAATCGTCGGCCGCCGCCGCGGAATGCTTCTGGTCGTCCGGGAAATGGATGAGGATGAAATTGCCGACGCTGGGCGTCACCCGCAGCCCAAGCCCGGTCATCTCGTCGCTCAGCCAGGCGAGCCAGGTCTCGTTGTGCGCAACGCTGCGCTCGATATGGGCGCGGTCGCGGATCGCGGCGATGCCGGCCTCGATCGCGGTGGCGTTGACGTTGAAGGGGCCGCGCACGCGGTTGATGGCGTCGACGATGTGCATCGGCCCATACATCCAGCCGATTCGTGCCCCGCCCAGGCCGATCTTGGAGAAAGTGCGGGTCATCACCACGTTCTCGGCGCTGCCGGCCAGCTCGATGCCGGCTTCATAATCGTTGCGGCGGACGTATTCGGCATAGGCCGCGTCGAGCACCAGAAGCACATTCCTTGGCAGGCCGGCATGCAGGCGGCGCACCTCCTGGAATGGCACATAGGTGCCGGTCGGGTTGTTGGGATTGGCGAGGAACACGATTTTCGTGCGCGGCGTGACGGCGGCCAATATCGCGTCGATGTCGGCGCGTTCGTCGGTCTCCTTGACCACGACCGGCGTGGCGCCGGCCGATTGGATGTAGATCTTGTAGACCATGAAGGCGTGTTCGGTGAAAATGGCCTCGTCGCCCGGCGCCAGATAGGTCTGCGCCAGCAGGCCGAGGATCTCGTCGGAGCCGTTGGAACAGATGATGTTCTGGGGGTTGAGTCCATGCACTTCGGCGATTGCCTCGCGCAGCCGCCTCGCGGTGCCATCGGGGTAGATGTCGAGCCTGGCGGCAACCTCACGGGCGGCCTCGATGGCCTTTGGTGACGGGCCGAGCGGATTCTCGTTCGACGACAGCTTGTGGACCTTGGCGACACCGGCGGGTGCCGTACTCTTGCCGGGCACATAGGCATCTATGGCCATGATGCCCGCGCGCGGGGTTGGACGTGCCTGATCCGGTGTCTGGTTCATTTTTTGCAAAATCCGTCGAAAATGCCTTCATCGGAAGGCCGCAGCGGAAATACAAGTCGTGGCCCGCAATGTCGAGAGGCGGCAGTGGGGCCAGCGGCCGGCATTGACGGCAAGGCGGGCGAGTTCTAGAACAGCAGCGAACTTCCGTGGTGATTTGGCCGGTCGGCTTGCAGCCACGTTAAACAATTCGCTAAAGGGCCGTTTGCGTGACGTAACCGGCTTGCGAAGGCAATGCCGGTTTTTTGTTGTCCGTGACCGGCCGGACGAACGCATCGGCGGCGCTCGGTGCAGCAAGAGAGACGTGATGGCCGCTCAGCGCGCAGGAAAGACCAACAACGAGGCCGACCAGCCGTCGAGCCCGGTGTTGCGTTTCGGGCCCGACAAGCCGCTCAAGCTCGACGCCGGCACGCTGCTGTCGCCGTTCCAGATCGCCTACCAGACCTATGGCACGCTCAACGATGCCCGCTCCAATGCCATCCTTGTCTGCCATGCGCTGACCGGCGACCAGCATGTCGCCAACACCAATCCGGTGACCGGCAAACCGGGCTGGTGGGAAGTGCTGATCGGCCCCGGCAAGATCATCGACACCAACCGTTTCTTCGTCATCTGTTCCAACGTCATCGGCGGCTGCCTTGGTTCCACCGGCCCGGCTTCGACCAATCCCGCCACCGGGAAACCCTATGGGCTCGACCTGCCGGTCATCACCATTCGCGACATGGTGCGTGCGCAGCAGATGCTGATCGACCATTTCGGTATCGAGAAATTGTTCTGCGTGCTTGGCGGCTCGATGGGCGGCATGCAGGTGCTGGAATGGGCGTCGAGCTATCCCGAGCGCGTCTTTGCAGCGCTGCCGATCGCCACCGGCGCCCGCCATTCCTCGCAGAATATCGCCTTTCACGAGGTTGGCCGCCAAGCCGTCATGGCCGATCCGGAGTGGCATGGCGGCAAATATTTCGACTATGGCAAGCGCCCGGAAAAGGGGCTGGCGGTGGCGCGCATGGCCGCCCACATCACCTATCTCTCGGAAGCCGCCCTGCACCGAAAATTCGGCCGCAACCTGCAGGATCGAGAAGCGCTGACCTTCGGCTTCGATGCCGACTTCCAGATCGAAAGCTATCTGCGCCACCAGGGCATGACCTTCGTCGATCGCTTCGATGCCAATTCCTATCTCTATATGACCCGGTCGATGGATTATTTCGACATCGCCGCCGACCATGGCGGCAGGCTGGCGGACGCCTTCGCCGGCACCAAGACCCGCTTCTGCCTGGTGTCCTTCACGTCAGACTGGCTGTTTCCGACCGAGGAGAGCCGCTCCATCGTGCACGCGCTCAACGCAGCCGGCGCCTCGGTGTCCTTCGTCGAGATCGAGACCGATCGCGGCCATGACGCCTTCCTGCTCGACGAGCCGGAACTGTTCGCGGCCATCAACGGCTTCATAGGCTCGGCGGCGCGCGCCAGGGGGCTGAGCGCATGACCCAGGAGAATTGCGGGCTTGTCCGTCCGGGATCTTGCGCCGCACAGGAGGCGACTTCATGAGCGTCAACGGCAGCCAGCGTGTCGACCTGGAGGTCGTCGCCAACCTCATCCCACCCCAGTCCCGCGTGCTCGACGTCGGATCAGGCGACGGCTCATTGCTCGAATTGCTGCAGGACACCAAGCAGGTCGACGGCCGCGGGCTGGAGCTGTCGCAGCGCGGCGTCAACGAATGCGTGGCGCGCGGCCTCTCGGTCATCCAGGGCGATGCCGACAAGGACCTCGAATTCTATCCCGACAAGGGCTTTGACTTCGTCGTTTTGTCGCAGACCCTGCAGGCCACCCGCAACCCGAAGCTGGTGCTCGACGAACTGCTCAGGATCGGCAACCGGGCGATCGTGTCTTTCCCCAATTTCGGCCATTGGCGGGTACGCCTGTCGCTGTTCGTCAAGGGCCGCATGCCGGTGACCAAGGACCTGCCCTATTCCTGGTACGACACGCCCAACATCCATTTCTGCACCATCCGCGACTTCGTCAATCTGTGCGAGGAGCTTGGCGCGACGGTGGAAAAGGCAACCGCGCTCGACGCCAACGGTCAAAGGATCGGCCTGTCGATGCCCTGGTGGTTCTGGAATTTCTTTGGCCAACAAGCAGTATTTTTGCTCAGACGCTAGTTTCGTTCGCCATGCACCTCATTCGCAAACGCGCCTTTCCAGTTAAAGTACCGCCCGAAGTCCTGTCAGGAATAAAGGCTGGAATCCTTGTCTGCACTTCACCGCGCAGCGGCAGCAACCATCTTGCGGAGTTGATGTTGGCCGCCGGGCTTGGCTATCCTCGGGAGTGGTTTGGTGGCCGCCGCGTTCTCGAACTGCCAAACTATCCTAGCGATCCCCGCGCTCAGGTTTTGCGCGCATTGACAGACGGGCGATCGCCTTCTGGAATCTATGCGGTCAAGCTGTTTGCGAGTCAGTTTTCGGAAGTCGCCAAGATCGTCGATCTCCCTGCCAGCCTCCCAGAACTGCGCTACATTCGCTTGACCCGCAGCGATCTCCTCGGACAGGCAATCTCTTGGACGCGCGCGCGTCAGACCGGCCAGTTCCGCTCTACTGAAGCCGGTCAGAAAGCGCCCTATTATGACGGTGCCGCCATCGCACGGTCGCTCGATAAACTTGCCTCGGAGAATCTCGTTTGGGAGCTTTGGTTTGCAAGGAACGGGGTGACTCCCTTGTCTTTGACATATGAGGAGCTCTTCCAGAAACCAAAGGCCACGCTTGAGCAAATTGCCGGTCTGGTTGATGCCAAGATTACCAGTGGCGACGCGATCGATCTTGATTCGGGCCTTGAAATTCAACGGGACACCGTGAATGCAGAATGGAGAGAGCGCTTTTTGTTGCAGTATTCAGACCCGTCAAGATTCCCCACCGACCGCATTCGAGGTTTCTTTTGACGGCTCATTTCGGTTTCGATCTGGTCGCTGGGCGATATACAAAAAGGCCCTGTCGTTTTAGATTGAAATTGCCGTTTCCGGCGGGCTCGGACAATTCTTGCCACATCGACACTACCAATTGAATTTGTATAGAAATGATTGAACCGGACACAACATATTCAATCGTCGTCGAAATGGAAAACGCCAAGTCCATAGACTGGGACGAGATCGGCGTTGGGCTGAAAGCATTGGCGCGCGAAATTGCGGCTGTTTCAGCAAACGGGCTTGGGTGGCCAACCGTTGTTATTTCTCACAGTGGGGCAATGTCGGATTCAAACGCGTTGCGCCATGAAATCGCGGCTGAAGCACCGGAACTAGGCCAGGTTGCCGACCTTGTCTTCACCGCTTTCCCGGGAGGTCGATATTACGACCTGAAGAACAACGGCATGCTGGCAACGCATGGAAATGTGGTCATCTTCACCGATTCCGACGTCGTCGCCGAATCAGGCTGGCTGTCAGGCTTGCTTGAGCCGTTCGCCGATCCTGAAATCATCTGTGTAAATGGGTACACGTATCTTTCACATGATGATTTCTTTTCAAGAACATTTGCCTTGATCTGGTTTTTCCCGATGGCTCGTGGGGACAAGCGTTTCGCCTCGAAACGAGCAATCAACGCCAACAATGTTGGCTTTCGGCGCGAATGGATCTTCGACCATCCCTTTCCAAGACACAATGGCTTCAAGGTTTCGTGCACTTTGCTGATGCACAAACTGCTCCGTGAGGGCCATAAAATTCACAACGTAAACGCTCGCGTCTACCACTACTCACCGCGCGGATGGCGGTTCTTTTACTGGCGTGCCTTGGTCACGGGCCGTGACGCCGACCGGAAATTCACAGAGCTCAAATCGCCCAGCCGCACACAACGGGTCGTCAAGTCCTTTAGCCGATGGGCGACCATGTCGTGGCGCACGACACGACGGATCATTGGCCATGCCCGCGAGGCCGGAATGCCGCTTTGGCAAATTCCATTTTCTCTGATTGTTGGCCAGGCATTTTATGTCCTGGTGTTCTGGGGCCAGTTCAGTCTTGCCACAGGTCTGGTCAGTGACGACATCGAAGTCGTGCCTGACTATGTCGGACACAGCTAGGGTCCTTTCGCGATTGGTTCGAACTCCCGCTTCAAACATCCAATTGTTTAGGACCGCTCCATCACCGCAGAACATCCGTGGCCTTGTGTGGATTTTCGACGCCGTTAGCGAACACCACGTCGGATTGAGAATTGTCGGTGCGCAGCGACAGTATCGCCTGGTAGGCGGGCGAGCGGTACCAGCCGCGCGCATGTTGCCTATCGGGAAACTCGATGATGATGAGGTTGCCCGGCCAGTCGTTCTCGACCACCTCCACATCGCCGCCATGGATCAGGAACCGGCCCTCGAAAGGCTCCAGCGTGGCATCGATCCTGTGCAGATACTCGACGATCCGCGGCCCCATCTTGACCTGGCGCATATGGGCAACGGCGTAGCCGGTCATGACATAACTCCCTCTGGTCGAGGCCAGCGACCGGCCTTCCAAGGGCCAATCTGCCCAAACATCGGCGGCGATGCGATTACCTCCGACGTCATGGAGAATAGAGGCGATCCGCGTCAGGCAGCGCCATCTTCGCTTCGGCGGTTCGCAAACATGGCGGGCGGCGATGGTGTTGCACTTGAAGCGCTCGGCACGGAATTCGTCACTCCTCGTGGATTGAGCCTCGCTGCGATGGGGTGACATGCGCGGCTGGTTTTTGTACCCTTCGAACGAATACGAAGAGGATCACGGAAGGGGGACGTCCGATCCATTTGACCATCCTGAAGATCGAAGGAACTGGCAGGACGCGCATTTTTGCGCTGGAACCGGCTGACGCGGCATGACCGGGAAGATGGAATACTCTCCCCTCATCACGGTCATCACGCCGACCCACAACCGGCGCGAAACGGTGTTGCGTGCCGTGGAAAGCGTGCTTTCCCAGAGCATGCCGAAGCTTGAGCATATCGTCGTCGACGATGGTTCCACCGATGGCACGGAGGAGACGCTGGCCCGCATCAGCGATCCGCGGCTGATCTATGTCGGCGCGAAATGGCGAGGCGCGAACGCCGCGAGGAATGCCGGAATCGAGCGTGCGCGGGCACCGGTGGTGACATTCCTTGATTCGGACGACGTCTACCTGCCGCATCGGCTTGAGTGCACCCTGGCCCGGTTCGATGAGGATCCGGCGCTCGAAGTGCTGATCAGCTCATATGTTTCCGTGAAGAGCGGCCGCGCCACCAACTGCGTCAACCCCGAGGCCTTCGTGAGCCCCATGATGCTCGAGCGGACGCTTGTGGCGCAGACGATCTTCCTCGCCGGTTCCGCGATAACCGCCCGCCGCGAGGCCTTGCTGGCAATCGGCGGCTACGACAGCGACATTACCAGGATGCAGGACCGGGAGTTGCTGCTGCGCTTGGCGCGGCGGTGCGGCGCGCAATTGTCCAGGGATATCGACTGGACGAAATACAATTCGCAGAATTCGATTTCGCGCCGCCGCGGCGGCTATGTCGAAGCCTATGCGAACCTGATGGGCAAGCATCCGTATATCGCCCACGCCTATCCGCACATCCCGCCTTACATGGTTTCGCGGCAGATCATTGCCGATGTTCTCAGGGGCCGGATACCGGAGGCCTTCGAGGGCTACATGGCCAACCGCTCGTCGAAGGCGCTTGGCTATTCGCTGCCGGAGCTGATCAATGGTTATGTCTGTGGCCGGCGTTGGCGCCGCGATCTCTATAATGAGTTTCGCGACACGTTTGGCGCCCGGCCTGCCTGATCGCCTCTCGCCCAAAAGGGGCCAGCGGACTTTGGGGCAACGGCATGCACAACGAGTCCCCGCGACCCTACCGGTCAAGTTCCCAAGGCAGTCTACTTCTTGCGGCGGGTGGCGACAGGCGGCGGTTCGATGGCGCCAGCCCTGACGCGGGCAGGCTTCAGCGCAGGCGCGCCGGAATCCTTCACAATTGCCAAGCCGCGCGGAAAGAACTGATTGTTGTGCTGGCCGCGCCCGATGTTAAGGATGGCCGCTTCCGGCAAATGCTTTTCCAGCACCGACAACACTCGCCTCAACGTGGGGCCATCGAACGCGTCCATCGCTTCGTCAATGATCACCCATTTCGGTTTGCGCAAGGCGAGCCTTGCGAAGGCAAGCGAACGCTGTTCGTCATCGCCCAGCTCACGCTCCCAGCGGGCCGACCGATCCAGCGAAGACGACAGTCGTCCGAGACCGACTTCGGCAAGCACCGCCGAAATCTCGGCATCGCTGGCCGGAGCAACCCCGTTTGGATGATCGAGGACCTCGCGCAGCGTGCCAGCCGGGAAATACGGGACGCGCGGCACGAAGATGGGGGCTTCTCCTGCCGGCATGCCGATCTTCCCGCTTCCCCAAGGCCACAGGCCGGCAATGGCACGGAAGAACAGCGTCTTGCCGGCGCCCGGCTCGCCGGTGATCATCACACGCTCGCCGGTTCGGATTTCGACATGCTGGTCGGCAAGCTTGGCGCATCCTTCCGGCGAGGCCACCTGGAGGTTCTCGAAAGTCATGCTGCCATTCGCGTTCTCACTGAAGGTGATGCGTTTTTCCGTGCCATGCAGCGCATCGGTCTCGACGAGCGCGATGCGGAAGTCGGCGACGCGCATCAGCGTGGCGCGCCAGTCCGCGATGCTGCCGATGTTGTTGATGAACCACCGCAACGAGGAGTGGACCTGGTTGAAGGCCCCTACCGCCATCATCAGCCCGCCGAAGCTGATGTCGCCGGAGAAATAGACTGGCGAGGCGACGAGGATCGGCGCCACCACGGTGATCCAGCCATAGGTGTCGGTCACCCAGGATAGGTTGATCTGGGCGGTATAGATGCGCCGCATGGCGCCCAGAACCGTGCCAAGGTCGAGTTCGAGCCGCCGCTTGGCGTCGGCCTCGCCATGGTACAGGGCGATGGCATCGACATTCTCGTTGACGCGCACCATAGAGGAGCGCAGCTCCGCTTCCCTTGTGTACCGGTCGCTGTTGAGACGGATCAGCGGTCGCCCGACCAGCCAGCTCAGCCAGGAGGCGGTGCCGGCATAGAGGAACGCGGCCCAGACCATGTAGCCCGGTATGGCCAGCGACCAGCCGTTGATGTGGAACACAAAGCCCGAAGACAGCTCCCACAGCACGCCAACGAAGGACACCAGCAGGATGAGCGACTGTAGCAGGCCGACGCCGAGATCCGTCGACAGATCGGAAAGATGCGCCGCATCCTGCTGCATGCGCTGGTCGGGATTGACCCCGATGGCGCCGGCATTGGCCAGCCGGAAGGCGCGCGCCGGCCGCATCCACTGGTCGATCAGGTCCAGCGTCAGCGCCTCGCGCAGCTTCAGCCGGATCATCTGGTTGAGCCACGTCTGGCCGATATTGAACACCAGAAGCCCGCCAGCGATCATTGCGAAGACAAGAAGCTGGTGCAGAAAGGCCGCCATGTCCCTGCGCGCCAGCGCGTCGTAGAAAGGCTGGTTCCAGCGATTGAGTAGCACCTGGCCGACCGATGTCGCGATGATGACGGCCATGATGCCGACCGAAGTCCACAGCAGCCACTTGCGAACCGGCGATCCCACCAGCGCCTGCTTGATCGTCGTCACCTGATCCCGCAGGCTGCTGGTTTCGACGGCCGCAACCACCGGCCGGGAGTGGACAGCGTTGTCTGGTTGATCAGCCATACCCAATGTCCTTGCGTTCAGAAGCGATGCTGAAACCAGATGAAGAAAAACGAAGACATCCGAATATCGACCAGGGTGCGCGTTGATCACGACAGATAGGTCGGGAAAGGGCGCGCGTTTCCACCATGATCACGAAGGTTTCACCCGGCGAGCCGGCGACGCCGCACCCTCCGCGCCGGCCCGGCGGCCAAGCCGCGTCGCGCCATGCGGCGACAGCACCGGCACGAAGACGCGGCGAGATGCGCGCTGGACCACCGGCACGCCCTGATAGAGCCGCTTCTGCGCCTCGACGACGATGACGCCGGAAAAGATCGGCCACAGCCGCCGACCGACGCGCTCCAGCACATTGTGGAAGCGCATCATGAAGTGCCGCCGCGACGGCGGGAAGAACAGCGCATCCGACCAGGCCGCGGGCGTGAAATTCGCCTCACGCAGCAATTCCGTCAGCTGTCCGCGTGAGAAAGGCCGTCCATTGCCGAACGGCGTATGCTCGAAGCGCGCCCAGACACCGCGCCGGTTGGGCACGACGATGACGACGCGGCCCGCCGGCGACAGCACCCGCCATATCTCATTCAGCGTCTCGCGCGGATTCTCGACATGTTCGAGCGAATGGACGAGCAGCATGCGGTCGATGCAGGAATCGACCAGCGGCAGTTCCTCGTCGAAGACCAGGGCCGTCGCCGTCGGCCCCGTCGCCGGCCAGACCACGGCGCCCTGCGTCGCCGGCATGAAGGCGAAGACCCGTTCGGCATCGACGCCGAAACGCTCCAGCCAGGGCAAGGTATAGCCGAGGCCGACCAGCCGTTCGTTGGGCACGGTGGCCCATATGGACGACAGCGCCATGGTGATCGAGCGCTCGGCGAACCGGCCGAGCGTTGTCGAATAGAAGGAACGGAGATCGACGATGTCGGAATGCATTTCAGGGATGTAGCCGTGATATCGGCCGGATTCAACAAGAGGCCGGAGGCGTCTGGGATCGCGGACTTTGTTCGGTGCTTCCCACATGACATCGGCGCGCCGGCGCCCTATGTCTGCGGCAACAAGATGGAGAGATGCGATGGCGGTCGAAATCGAACAGTTCATGTGCCGCACCGACAATTTTGGTGTTCTGGTGCATGATCCCGAAAGCGGACAGACGGCGATCATCGACGCGCCCGAGGAAGCGCCGATCCTGGCAGCGATCAAGCGCACCGGCTGGACGCCGACGATGATCCTGACTACCCATCACCATCTCGATCATGTCGACGCCAATCTGGCGTTGAAGGAGCGCTTCAAGCTGCGCATCGTCGGCCCGGAAGCGGAAAAGGCCAAGATCCCCGGCATCGACGAAACGGTCGAAGAGGGTTCCGTGCTTCATCTCGGCGATGAACGCATCGAAGTGATCGCCACCCCAGGCCACACCGCCGGCCACGTCTCCTATTACCTGCCGGCATCGAAGGTGGCGTTCACAGCCGACACGCTGTTTGCGCTGGGTTGCGGGCGGCTGTTCGAATGCAAGCCGCCGGTGATGTACGAATCGCTAAAGAAACTTGCCGCACTTCCTGCTGCCACCGTTATCTATTGCGGCCACGAATACACCCTCGCCAACGCCCGTTTCGCGCTGACCGTCGACCCGACCAATTCGGCCTTGAGGGAGCGTGCCGCCCGGATCGAGGCGCTGCGGGTCGACAACAAGCCGACACTGCCGACCACGATCGGCGAGGAACTGTCGACCAATCCTTTCCTCCGCTGGCACGATCCGGCGATTCGTAAGCATCTCGGCATGGAAAGGGCTGGGGATGCCGAAGTGTTCGCCGAGATTCGCAAACGTAAGGACAATTTCTGAGCGCCATGCTATGCATGCCGCCCAAAAATGACCTCGGTTTTGGGAAACGACATGCATAAAAAACAACGAACTAAAGCGTGCCGCATCGGTCCGTCTCAACGCGGCGCGCTTTAGCCTTCGACAGATGAACAGCTCAGCGGAAATCATCGCGACGCTCGGACTGAAGCCGCATCCGGAGGGTGGCTGGTACACGCAGACCTTTCGCGATGAAGCCGGCGGTGCGCGCGGCCATTCGACCGCCATCTATTTCCTGCTGGAGCAGCATCAGGTTTCGGCCTGGCATCGGGTCAGGGACGCCGCCGAGGTCTGGCATTTCCATGCCGGCGCGCCGCTGGCATTGTCGATGTGGGAAGAAGGCAGCCCGAGGGACAACCAGGTGATCGAGCAGGTTCTCGGCATCGACCTCGCGGCGGGTGAACGGCCGCAGATCGTCGTGCCGGCGGGCTGGTGGCAATCGGCGCGCAGCCTGGGCGAATGGACCCTGGTCGGCTGCACGGTTGCGCCGGGCTTTGATTTCGCCGCCTTCGAACTGGCCGAACCGGGCTGGCAGCCGAAGCCAATTTAGCCCAGCAGGAACCCGAGGGTGATCGCCAGTTGGGCGGCATAGTATAAAACCCAGACGGCAAAACGCATCCAGGCGCGATGCGGCGAGATGGCTGCAACCAGGAATTTTTCCGTGGCGAGCAGCCCGTCCGATGCCATGAACAGCACGGCGCCGCCAATCACCCAGGCGTTGCCTGTCGTCAGCGCCGCCATGCCCATCGCCAGGATTGCCGCGACATAGACGGCGATCGGAAGACGCAGGCCGGGACCGACGCGGCGCCAGAGCGCGGCCAGCATGACGATCGCGAACACCGCCATTGCCAGTGCGGTCGCGCCCCGCCAGGATTCGGCGCCAAGCACATCCAGCCCGCCGCCGCTGCGCAGGAACAGCACGATGTAGACGATGTGGGCGACGAGAAAACTCGCCAACCCGCCGAGAAACGGCTTTTCGCCATCGCGCGACAGGAAGGCATCGCCCGCCGCGCTGAGCGCAAGCGCGTAGACCAGCATCAGCGGGCCGCCCTGCATTGCGGCGAGCACGGCAAGCATGGCGACGGCGAGCGTCTTTGCCGCCGAGCGGGCGAGCGTCGGCGACGTGCCTGATGTGAAGGCGTAGATCACCGCCGCCACCAGTGAGAAGATCAGCGTCGCATTGGCATTGGCGTCGATGCCGCCGGCAAACGGCATCGTCATGCCCCGGCTCCGCCTTCGGATGCCCGGGCTCCGCCTTCTGATGCCCCAGTTCCGCTTTCAGATACCTTGGCTCCGCTCTCGGCCGCCGCCGGCTTGCGCAGGAACAGCGATTTTGCCGCCAGGGCCGCGCCACCGGTGATCAGCACGCAGGCGGCGAGGATGCGCAGCGACGGCTCGGCGACGCCGGCCGCGATCAGCACCAGCGTCGACAGCAGCGGCGCCGCATAGCTTGCCGCACCTAGCACCTGGATGTTGCCGCGCTTGACGCCGATGTCCCAGGCGTAGAAGGCCGCGCCCACCGGCATCAGGCCGAGCCCAAGCACGGCCAGCCACTGGCCGGCGCCGTCCGGCAGCACCGTCTGTTCCAGCGCCAGATGGCACACGAGCGACAGTACGGCGGTCGCCGCGCAGAACCAGGTGACGATGCTGGTCGGCACCGAGGGAAAACGCCGCGACAGGAGCGAATAGGACGACCACAGCACCGCGCAGACGGCGGCCATGGTATAGCCGAATGTGTAGCGCGCATCGAAGGCAAGGCCACCGCTTTTGGTGACGATGAGCACCGTGCCGGCAAGGCCGAGCAGCGCGCCGACGACATGGTTCCAGGCCAGTTTCTCGCCCGGCATCAGCGCCGAACCGAGCACGATCAGCAGCGGCCACAGATAGGCGATCAGGCTTGCCTCCACCGCCGGTGCGTTGCGCAGCGCCGTGAAATAGAAGAAGTGGTAGCCGAACAGGCCGGCAATGCCGATCAGCCAGACCTGCGGCGGTATCTTCCGGCTCTTGTCGGCGGCTGGCATGAACAGCCGAGCGACAAACCCGACCCCGGTGCCGATAGAGAATGTGATCGCCGACAGAAGAAACGGCGGCACCTTGCCGGACGCGTCGGTAAGCAATGCCAGCAGCGCCCACATGGCGACCGCCGAAAAGCCGATCAGTGTAGCGCGCGCCATTTCCTCTCCCGTGGCGCGCCCTCTTCCGTCGTGAGAGCGTGCCTATTGTACCGCTTCGAAACGCCTGGCGCTGATGGTCAAGGTGCCGATCTGCGTTCCAACCGTGGCGTGGATCGGCGCATATACCCCGGTTTGGCCGAGTGGCGCAAACGTCACCATCATCCGGCTTTTATCCTTGAGATAGTTGAGCGCCTTGCGACCCTTGCGGTAGCCCGCCACCGGCTCGAAACCCATCCGGCAGGTAACGGTGTCGCCCTTGTAGCCCGGCACCGAGATCGTTCCTTTCGACGCGTAGCTGAGCGTCAGGTTGGCGCGCATCTCGCCGTCGTAAAGCCTCACGGTGCGGCCGCAGACCTTGTCGAGACTGTCGGCATGGATGACGGTCGCGGCCATCGGGTCCAGCACCGATGCCAGATCGCCGGCCCCGAGCGGCACCCAGCTCTTGGGGTCGCGCTTGCCAGGTGCCGGGATGACCTGCGTCGAGGTCACGTTGCCATTGGCGAAGCGGATGTCGATCGCGGACACCTTCTTGCCGGAGGTGTAGTCGGCGCGGAACGCCTGCGGCACCATCTTCTGGCCCGAAATCGTGCCTTTGGACGAGATCGTGCCGCGCGTGTCGTCGAACAGCCTGGCCAGACCCGCCGCCGAGACGCTGCCGTTGATCGAATAGACGCCGTTCTCATAGCGGCTGGAAAAGGTCGATCTCGCAATCGACAGGCCGAGGAACGAGACCGTGTACTCGCCCTTGAAAGACTGCGGCGAAGCGGCGGACGCAGCCGATGGCAAGGCGGTGGCAAGCATGGCGGCAAGGGCGGAAGACGAACGAAGCATGGCGGGATCGGTCCTCGATCTTTTCGGCCGGAGGCGGGCAACTCCGGCTTGGCATGTCCCTATGGGACCGCTTATAGGGTGAATTCCGGCCTTAATGTGAAATGCATGCCGCATGGGCGAAGGACCGGAGCTTGACGCATTGGCGAAATGCAACTATGGAACGCCAACTTTTTCCATAAGGCCGCCTGACCAGAACCGCGCGCCACCCGGCGTGGGCACAAAGGTTTGGCAGGTCACGAGAGAACTGAAGGTTAGAACCATGTCCCGCACCTGCGAACTCACTGCCAAGGCAGTCCAGACCGGCAACAATGTGAGCCACGCCAACAACAAGACCAAGCGTCGCTTCCTGCCGAACCTCGTCAACGTGACGCTGATCTCGGAAGCGCTGAACCAGAATGTGCGCCTGCGCATCTCGGCCAACGCGCTGCGTTCGGTCGAACATCGCGGCGGCCTCGATGCCTTCCTGGCCAAGGCCGACGTCAAGGAACTGTCGCAGCGCGCGCGTCTCCTGAAGAAGCAGATCGCCAAGAAGCTGGCCGAGCAGGCCGCCGCCTGACATCGATTAAAGGCGGGGGACGACCGCCCCGGCCAACCACTTGTTGGCCTTGGGCATCGGAACGAAATCCGCAAGGGTTCTGCAATCCGATGCTCAACTACGAAGCGAGCGATGCCCGCTTGGGCCTGATGCTCCGCTGGTTCCATTACCCAGGATAAAAAAATGTCTTCCTTCTCGCGATATCTGCCCTTCGTGGCCGCCATGGCGCTTGTCGTCGTGGCATCGAACATCCTCGTGCAGTTCCCCATGCAGGGCCAGATCGGCGGCCTGTCGCTGGCTGACCTGCTCACCTGGGGCGCTTTCACCTATCCCTTCTCCTTCCTGGTCACCGACCTTGCCAACCGCCGCTACGGGCCTGCGGTAGCGCGCAGGATCGTCTTTGTCGGCTTCATGACGGCGGTGGTCTGCTCCATCCTTGTGCCGCCCTTCCTGTTCCGCCACGGCTTCATCGAATTCGAGACCGCCGCCGACCGGCTGGTGCGCATCGCGGCCGCTTCCGGCGCGGCGTTCCTCTCCGCGCAATTGCTCGATGTCACCGTGTTCAACCGGCTGCGCCGGCAGAGCTGGTGGCGGGCGCCGATCGTCGGCACGCTGGTCGGCTCGGTGTTCGACACCATGGTCTTCTTCACCGTCGCATTCTCGGCCGCTTTCGCCTTTGCTGGCCCCAACGATAGTTTTGCGCTCGAGACGGCGCCGCTGATGGGGGTCTTCCATGTCGAGGCCATGCGCTGGGTTTCCTGGGCGCTCGGCGACCTCAGCGTGAAGCTGATCATCGCAGTGGTGGCGCTCATACCCTACCGGCTGCTCGCCGCCCGCTGGAGCCAGCCGGCGGTCGCGGTTTAAGAAATGATCCCGAACCGAAAGTCCGCGTCAGCGAAACTTGGCGTCCGGTTTTCGGAAAAGATCATGATCAGACAAAGCCAATGATCCCCTGGGTCCAGCTCGATGCGACTAAGACCCCGGATGGTGCGCAGGAGCTTCGCCTCAAGCGGCGTGGCGCCGAATTCTCGATCATGCTCGGCACCAACGAGCTGATGAACAGCCGGCTGAGCGGCTCCGAGGAGGCGTTGGCACAACTCTCCTGCTCCAGGATTGCCGGTCATCGGCGGCCGCGAATACTGATCGGCGGGCTCGGCATGGGGTTTACCTTGCGCGCCGCGCTTGCCGAGCTGCCCGATGATGCCGAAATCACTGTCGCGGAACTGGTGCCGGCTGTCGTCGCCTGGGCGCGCGGCCCGATGGCCGAAATGTTTGGCGGCTGTCTCGACGACCCTCGCGTCACCATCCAGGAGACCGATGTCGGGCAACTGATACGCTCTAAACCTGCAGCCTGGGACGCGATCCTGCTCGATGTCGACAATGGCCCCGAAGGCATCGTCCACAAGGGCAATGACGCCCTCTACAGCCTGGCAGGCCTCGGCATCGCCCGCACCGCCCTCAAGCCGGGCGGCGTGTTGGCGGTGTGGTCGCAGGGGCCGGACCCTGGCTTCACGCGGCGGCTGAAGCAGGCAGGCTTCACGATCGAGGAGGTCAACACGCGCGCCAACGGCAAGCGTGGCGCGCGTCATGTCATCTGGATCGCGACCAATGGTCTGCGTATGGCCAACGAGCGCATGCCGTAACCAACCTCAATCCTGGTGCAGGATGAATTCCAGATAGAGGTTGCGCTGCAGGATCGAGTGGTTGTCGTCGGAGATCAGCGACACCATCAACGCGCCGTCATCGCGGGTCCACACGTCGAGCCCTTCCATATTGTCGATCTGGTAGCCCATGTCGGCTTCCAAAAGCACCGGCCCGTCGGCGATGGCACCCTTTTCCACGCTCTCGCCATGGATGCGTCGCAGCCGCATCTTGAGGCCACCCGCCATGGTAAAACTGCGCTCCAGCAGCAACAGGTCGCCATCCGGCAGGAAGGCGCCATCGGTGATGTCGAAATTATCGTTGCGCTTGACGGTGAAGACACCCTTGTGCGGCCCTCCGATGATGGCGGCATAGATGTTGCCTGATTTGTCGAGGCTTTGCTCAGAGACCACGACCAGACCGCCCTGGTGTTGGCCGTTAGCATTGGCATGGGCGACGGTTTCGAAGCCGCGGTTCTGCCGCAACTCTTGGGCCGGAACCAGGAAATCCAGCTGTTTGAATGGCGCCTTCATATCGCTGGGGTCGATGTTGAACTGGGCGACGCGATGATTGCGCTCGAAACCGACGGTGGCGATGCCGTCCTGGACCGCGAGGCCTTCTGCATCGACTTCCCATTTCTCGTCGATTGGCTGGCCGCTCTGGTCGACCATCTGCTGCAAACGGAAGTTCTGGACGCCCACGGGCCGTCTGTCGGCGTCGCGGGCCACCGTACCGAGGAACCAGTAACCGGTGTCGGCCACGCCGATGAAATCGCCCCCTGCTTTCAGGAAGCGGAACGCTGACAGCCCCCCGAAATCGCGCGATGGCGAGATCAGTTCCAACCCGCCGACGAATTCGAGCGGACCGAACTGTTTCTCGTCATGTCCTATTCTGAACTGGCTTATTGGTCTTGCCGAGACCGCGACCGGCTCGACTGGACTCGAGCCGAAGGCGATCGCAGGCACGATTGCCAAAAGTGCCGCAATGCCCAGGGCGAGGATGCGCAGGTTAGCGCCGGCCCTCATTCGCCTGCCGGCACCTTCTCCGCGTATAGTGACGGGGAGAAGGGGGCTGACCGCGCCCCCGGCACCCTTCTTACAGCACTGGCGATTGGCGAAATACCAGGCGACGGCCTCTTTCTCCCCGTCACTATACGGGGAGAAATGTCCGGCAGGACAATGAGGGGCAGCGCCGACATTTCAGGCATACGATCGCCCGTCGTCATCCGGCGCGCCGGATGCCGCCGCGCCGCGTGTCGCGCGCGCTTTCCTCGGCAAACAGCGAGGCCAGTTGCTCGGTCATGGCGCCGGCCAGTTCCTCGGCATCGACGATGGTGACGGCACGCCTGTAATAGCGCGTGACGTCATGGCCGATCCCGATGGCCAGCAATTCCACCGGCGAGCGCGTCTCGATCAGTTCGATGACAGCGCGCAAATGGCGCTCGAGATAATTGCCCGGATTGACCGACAGCGTCGAATCGTCGACCGGCGCGCCGTCCGAGATCATCATCAGGATCTTGCGCTGTTCGGGCCGTGCGATCAGGCGGTTGTGCGCCCACAGCAGCGCCTCGCCGTCGATGTTTTCCTTGAGCAGGCCTTCGCGCATCATCAGGCCGAGATTGCGCCGCGCCCGCCGCCACGGATGGTCCGCCGATTTGTAGATGATGTGGCGCAGATCGTTGAGGCGGCCCGGGTTCGGCGGCTTGCCGTCCTTCAGCCACTTCTCGCGCGCCTGTCCGCCCTTCCAGGCCCGTGTGGTGAAGCCGAGGATCTCGACCGAGACGCCGCAACGTTCCAGCGTGCGTGCCAGAATGTCGGCGCAGGTAGCGGCGACAGTGATCGGCCGGCCGCGCATGGACCCCGAATTGTCGAGCACCAGCGTCACCACCGTGTCGCGGAACTTGGTGTCGCGCTCCTGCTTGAAGGACAGCGGCTGCATCGGATCGATGACGACGCGCACCAGCCGCGCCGGGTCGAGATAGCCTTCTTCCAGGTCGAAATCCCACGACCGGTTCTGCTGCGCCATCAGGCGGCGCTGCAGGCGGTTGGCGAGCCGGCCGACGACGCCCGACAGATTGGCAAGCTGCTTGTCGAGGAAGGCGCGGAGCCGGTCGAGTTCTTCCTCCTCGCAAAGCTCCTCGGCGCCGACCGTCTCGTCGAAAGCGGTGGTGAAGACCTTGTAGTCGATTTCCTTCGGCAGGTTGGTGAAGGGATTGTCGTTGCGCCGCGCCTCGCCGGGCGTCTCGGCATCGGCATCATCATCGTCGGACAGATCGTCGGCGGTGGCGTCGGAGGCTTCCGTCTCGGCCGACTGCTCGTCATCGGCGGACGCCTCGGCATCCTCGGACTGCGATTGCTCGGAGCCGGAATCGTCCTCGCCGCCCTCCTCGCTCTGCTCCTCGCCTTGCGGCTGGTTGTCGTCATTGTCCTCGGAGTCTTCCGTCTCCTGGTCGTCGCCGAGTTCCTCGGCCATCTCCATGGAGGCGAGCATATCGCGCACGACCCGGGCAAAGGCTTGCTGGTCGTCCAGCTTGGCCGAAAGCCCGTCGAGATCAGCCTTTGCCTTATCCTCGACCCAGGGCCGCCAGAGTTCGACCAGCCGCTCGCCGCTCTTCGGGATCGGACGGCCGGTCAGCTTCTCGCGCACCATGAGCGCAAGCGCTTCCTCGATCGGCGCGTCGGCCTTGTCCTTGACGTCGACGAGGTTGGCCTTGGCGTATTTGTCCTCCAGCATCGAGCCGATATTGTCGGCGACGCCCTGCATGGCGCGACTGCCGATCGCCTCGACGCGGGCCTGTTCGACCGCGTCGTAGATCGCACGGGCCGCCTTGCCTTCCGGCGCCAGCCTGGTGTGGATGCGCACATCATGGCAGGCGCGCTTCAGCGCCATGGAATCGCCAAGCCCGCGGGTGATGGCGATATCGGTCTTCGACGCCTTCTTCGGCAACTCTGGCAGGCGCGCGCGGCTGCCGGCGAGCGCCGGCCTGTCCTTGGCGAAGCCGACTTCCATGTCCTTGTCGCCGGCAATGGCGCGCATGCAGACGGTGACGGCGCGCTTGAAGCTGTCGGCTTCAGACCCCGTCTTCGACTTGTTGCGCGTGTTGTCGCCCGGACCCGCCATCGAGGCTCTGCTTAGCCCAGCACCACGTTGGCAGCACTCTCCGGCAGATCCTCGCCGAAGGCGCGCTGGTAGAACTCGGCTACTACCGACCGCTCGAGTTCGTCGCATTTGTTGAGGAAGGTCAGCCGGAAGGCCATGCCGATATTGCCGAAGATCTCGGCATTCTCGGCCCAGGTGATGACGGTACGCGGGCTCATCACGGTCGAGAGATCGCCGTTGATGAAGGCCGAGCGCGTCATGTCGGCGACGCGCACCATCTTGTTGACGATATCCTTGCCCTTGCCGTCGCGATAGTGCTTGGCCTTGGCCAGTACGATGTTCACTTCATTGTCGTGCGGCAGGTAGTTGAGCGTGGTGACGATTGACCAGCGGTCCATCTGCGCCTGGTTGATCTGCTGCGTGCCGTGATAGAGGCCGGTGGTGTCGCCCAGGCCAACCGTGTTGGCGGTCGAAAACAGCCGGAACGCCGGGTGGGGGCGGATGACCCGGCTCTGGTCGAGCAGCGTCAGCCGGCCCGACGATTCCAGCACGCGCTGGATGACGAACATCACGTCCGGACGGCCGGCGTCATATTCGTCGAAGCAGAGCGCGACATTGTGCTGGTAGGCCCAGGGCAGGATGCCGTCGCGGAACTCGGTGACCTGCAGCCCGTCCTTGACGACGATCGCGTCCTTGCCGACGAGATCGATACGGCTGACGTGGCTGTCGAGGTTGACGCGCACGCAGGGCCAGTTGAGGCGCGCCGCGACCTGCTCGATATGGGTCGACTTGCCCGTGCCGTGATAGCCCGAGACCATGACCCGGCGGTTATAGGCGAAGCCGGCGAGGATCGCCAACGTCGTCGCCTTGTCGAACAGATAGTCGGGATCGACATCGGGCACATGCTCGCTGGTGACCGAATAGGCTGGCACCACCATCTTGGAGTCGAAGCCGAATTTCTCCTTCACCGACACCGTCGTGTCGGGCAGGTTGGCGATGTCGCGATCGACCTTGTTCATATCTCTCAACGTCTCCACGGGCGAAACGTCCCGTTTCGCCGGCAATCGATTTTGTTCGGGGGCGGTCTTAAAGCCTTTTCCACCCTTATGAAAGTTGGAAAACGACACAAACCATAGGGTCGCTCAGCACAGGCCCGCCTGTTTGAGCACGCGATAGGCCTGCAGCACATCGCGGAACCGGTCTTCCGAACCTCTGTCGCCGCCATTCGCATCCGGATGGTGACGCTTCACCAGTTCCTTATAGCGCGCCTTGATATCCTTGCCAGTCGCCTTTGTATCAAGGCCAAGCGTTTCCAGCGCCTTGGCCTCAAGCGGCTTGGCCTTGCGCTCGCGCGCCTCGCGCGGATCCTTCGGTCCCTTGAACAGGTCGAACGGGTCGCGCATGCGGTTGTAGTAGCCGGCACGGCCGGAGCGCATCTGCGCCATATCGGGCGACGAACGCGTCGAGGCGCCGTTGATGCCCATTTTCCAGGTCGGCCGGTGGCCGGTCATCGCCTCCTTCTGGAAACGCGCCACCTCGGTGTCCGGCACACCGGAGAAGTAGTTGAAGCCCTTGTTGTACTCGCGCACGTGGTCGAAGCAGAAGCGGAAATATTCGCCCTCCTTCATGCGCCCGACCGGCGCGCGATGGGTGCCCGGCTCCTTGCAGCCATCCCATTGGCAGACCGGCGAGTGCGACTTCACCTCCGCGTCCTTCTCCTGGCGGATGCGAATCTTCTCGAAATATTTGGGATACGGCTTCATCTCACCCATTTATGGGGCGTTCGCAGATGCGAAACAAGAATTGACATTTTCTCGATGATCGCCCTAACCGCTGAATCGCGGCTTAAAAGCGGACGAACGATCCATTTTGTTCAAACGATCTATTTGTTGAAGCGTTGCAGCGGCCCCAGGCTGACGCACCAGCCATATGTGGTGAAGGGAGATGGCGATGTCCATACAGGCGACCATGGACGACAAGCTCAACAAGGCATTTTCGCCCGAGCGGCTGGTCATCATCAACGAAAGCCATCTCCATGCCGGCCATCACCATCATGGCTCCGACCATCACGGCGCCTATGACGGCACCGGCGAGACGCATTTTCGCGTCCGCGTCGTCGCGTCCGCCTTTGCCGGCATGAGCCGCATCGACCGCCACCGCGCCGTCAACGAACTGCTTGCCGAGGAATTGAAGGCCGGTGTGCATGCGCTGGCGATCGAACCGGCGGCTCCCGGCGAAAAGACCCGCTGGTAGGTCGTTCAGCCGGCGACCTACGGCTCGCCTTTCGCAAACGGTCAGATCAGCGCTTCGATGAGGAACGGACCGCGCCGCGACAAGGCGCTGTCCAGCAGCGCGTCGAACCGCTCGCATGTGTCGGCGCGCGCCGCCTCCACGCCCATGCCTTTAGCCAGCGAAACCCAGTCCAGCGCGGGCTGGTCGAGGTCGAGCATGCGCCTGGCATTCTCGCCGATGGCATTCACGCCGACATTGCGCATCTCGCCATGCAGGATCGCGTAGGTTCGGTTCGAAAAGACGATCGTCACCACGTCGAGATTTTCCCGCGCCTGCGTCCACAGGCCCTGCACCGTGTACATGCCGCTGCCGTCGGCTTCGAGATTGATCACCTTGCGGTCGGGACAGGCGATCGCGGCTCCGGTCGCCATCGGAATGCCGCCGCCGATCGATCCGCCCGTGCCCATCATGTAATCGTGCGGCGCCGCGAATGCCGACAGCGCGAAGAAACGGCGCGCCGAGGTAACCGCCTCATCGCAGACGATTGCGTTGTCCGGCAGCTTGCGCGCCACCGACAGCGCGATGGCATCGTCCGTCAGCGTGCCGCTCGGCGCTGCCTCCTCCGGAAAGGCGGTCGCGAACATCGTCTGCCGCGACGGCCTGACGCCGAGTTCATCACCCAGTGCCTCCAGCGCCGCGTGCAGATCATCGCCATGGGTGGCCAACGTCAGCACCTGGCAGTCTTCGCGCACAAGCCGTCCGGGCTTTCCCGGATAGGCGAAGAAGGCGACCGGCTCTCGCGCGCCGACCAGCACCAAAACGTCGATATCCCTCAGCAATGCCGTCGCCGCATCGATTGGATAGGGAATGCGTGTCGGCGCCACGCGCCCACGCCCGCGTTGCATCCGCGCGATCAGCACCTCGCTGAACAGACGGACATCGCAAGCTGTAGATATCTGGCCCGCGAGTTCTAGCGCATCGGCCCGTGCGGCCCGCCCGCGAACGATCATGCCGACGCGGCCTGGAGCGCTCCGGATCGCGGCGGCGACCTTGCGCACGGCGTCCATGTTTACGGCCGGCGGCGGCGGAAGGACGACCTTGCCCGACGGGGCCAGGGCAGCGTCGCCCCAGGCAGCATCAGCCGGCAGGATCAGCGTCGTGACCCCCGGCGGCGTCAGCGAGGCGCGAAAGGCCGCCTCCGTCGCCGGCTGGACATCGGCCGGCCCTTCGATGCGGCGAACCCATTTGGACATCGGCGCCGCAAGGCCTTCGATGTCGCTGGTGAGCGGCGCGTCGAGCGGCAGGTGATAGGAAGCATGGTCACCGACGATGTTGATCATCGGGCTGAACGCACGCCGGGCATTGTGCATATTGGCCAGCCCATTGGCGAGGCCCGGGCCTGTGTGCAGCAGCGTCGCGGCGGGACGATCGGTCATGCGCGCATAGCCGTCGGCGGCACCGGTCACGACGCCCTCGAACAGTCCGAGCACGCAGCGCATTTCAGGCTTGCGGTCGAGCGCGGCCACAAAATGCATCTCGGAGGTGCCGGGATTGGCGAAGCAGACCGTCACATCATTGGCCAGCAGCACGTCGCACAGGACATCGGCACCGTTCATGCAATTTTCTCCCGCTCACGATCGAGGAGCAATTCCAGGAAACGCGTGAAGCGGTTTTCCGTCCGGAGCTGCGTCAAGACAACAGATAGCGCAATTGCACCCACGGATGTCGGCGCGGCAATATCCCGCCGCCGCTTTTGGCATGATCCAGTGACAGAGGGGGGCGGACGGAAATCGGCAGGGATCAGCCGACCGTCGATTTCAGGAACGCCAGCGCGGCGGCGGTCAACGCGTCGCCGTCTTCGCCGAAATCGCGGTTGATCGACATATGCGTGTAGGCGCTGCCGTCGAACAGCGTCACTTGCGTGCCCGTGGCGCGCAGGCGCTCGGCGAAAGCCTTGGAGTCCCGGTCACGGCCCTCGGCGCGGGAGTAGGCAATGAAGGTCGGCGGATGCTTGCGGCCGTCGACATAGCTGGCCGGCGACAATGCCGCCCATTGCGAGGGATCGGAAAAGACCCGGGCATAGGCCCGCACCATGCCGCCGTTTTTCTGGAGCGCCGCAAGATCATAGGCCCTGGTGTCGTCGAGGATGAGCGCCGCCACGCCAGGCAATCCGCCGCGCATGCCGGTCAAGGCAATCAGATGGCAGCCGGCCGAATGACCCATGCCGACGATGCGGTTGGGATCGCCGCCAAGCCGGGCGATGTTGGCCCTGACATAGGCATAGGCCTTTTCGACGTCGCCGGCCTGGGTCGCGACATCGGCTTGCGGCAGCATGCGGTAGTCGATCGAGACGAAGCAGAACCCATTGGCGAGCAGGAAGGCCGGCTTGGCGTTCACCTGCGTACGTTTGCCGAACTGCCAGGTGCCGCCATGGACGAAAAAGACGACCGGCAAGCCCCTGGCGCCATCGGGCGCATAGATGTCGAGCTTGGCCGGCCCGTAGTCGAAGGTCCTTGGCACCGGGCCGCGCAACGCGGCCGACCCGCGCCGTGGCAGCATCGTCGCCATCGAAGCCAGGACAAATCTTCGTCGGTCAATCATTCATGTTCCCGCCATCTCTCCTGTTCCTGGCACGCGTTGCAACGCATGGGCCGCCTCCCGGTTTCATGCGCAAGCGCACGAACTCCCCTCGATGTGAAGGGAACAACAATGCGTTCCGACAGTTGAATAGGTAAGTGGCCGTTCGACAGCCGGAAACGGCTCTGAGGGTAAGCATCATGCGTGAGAACCAGTCTGACGTCTTCAATCTGTTCTCAGAGATTTATACCAAGGCGGCTCAGGAGGAGATCAGTCTCCAGCAATATCTCCTGGCCTGCCGCGAAGACAAGTCGATGTACGCCTCGGCCCCCGAGCGCATGGTCGAGGCGATTGGCGAGCCGAACCTCGTCGACACCAGCAAGGATGAGCGGCTCGGGCGCATCTTCTCCAACCGCACCGTCAAGATCTATCCCTCCTTCTCCGACTTCTATGGAATGGAAGATACGATTGAGCGGATCGCCGGGTATTTCCGCTATGCCTCGCAGGGACTGGAGGAGCGCAAGCAGATCCTCTACCTTCTCGGCCCTGTCGGGGGCGGCAAATCCTCTCTTGCCGAACGGCTGAAGAAACTGATGGAGGAAAGACCGATCTTCACGCTGAAGGTCGGCAACCAGATCAGTCCGATTTTCGAATCACCGCTTGGCCTTTTCCATCCTGACCGCATGGGCGACCTGCTGGAGGACAAATATGGCATAGCCCGGCGCCGCCTCAACGGACTTATCTCGCCCTGGGCGGCCAAGCGGCTCGACGAACTGTCCGGCGACATTTCCAAATTCAGCGTCGTCAAGCTGATGCCGTCGAGGCTGCGCCAGATCGCGATCGCCAAGACCGAGCCCGGCGACGAGAACAACCAGGACGTCTCGGCCCTGGTCGGCAAGGTCGACATCAGACAGCTGGAAAATTTCAGCCAGTCCGATCCGGACGCCTATTCCTACAGCGGCGGCCTCAACCGGACCACCCAAGGCCTGCTCGAATTCGTCGAGATGTTCAAGGCGCCTATCAAGGTCCTGCATCCGCTGCTCACCGCGACGCAGGAAGGCAGCTACAATGGCACCGAGAATTTCGGCGCCTTCCCCTATCAGGGCATCATCATTGCCCATTCGAACGAATCGGAGTGGCAGCAGTTCAAGAACAACAAGAACAACGAGGCCTTTCTCGACCGCATTCTGGTGGTCAAGGTGCCTTATTGCCTGCGCATCACCGAAGAACGGCATATCTACGAGAAGCTGTTGCGCGAGAGTGAACTGGCGGGCAGCCCCTGCGCGCCTGAGGTGCTGGACATTCTCAGCCGGTTCACGGTCTCGACCCGTCTTGCGGCGCATGAAAATTCGCCGCTCTACACCAAGATGCGCGCCTATGACGGCGAAAACCTCAAAGAGGTCGATCCCAGGGCCAAGTCGGTCCAGGAATATCGCGACGCCGCGGGGGTCGACGAGGGCATGACCGGCGTAAGCACACGTTTTGCCTTCAAGATCCTGTCGCAGACATTCAACTACGACACCAACGAGGTCGCGGCGGACCCCGTGCATCTGATGTATATTCTTGAAGAGGCGATCAAGCGCGAGCAGTTCCCGAAGGAGACGGAAGCTGCCTATCTCGAATTCATCAAGTCGGAACTCGCGGCGCGCTATGCCGAGTTCATCGGCCATGAAATCCAGAAGGCTTATCTGGAATCGTACAGCGAATATGGCCAGAACCTTTTCGACCGCTACATCGCCTATGCCGACGCCTGGATCGAGGACCAGGACTACAAGGATCCCGACACGGGACAGATCCTCAACCGTGAGATTCTGGACAAGGAATTGTCGCAGGTCGAGAAGCCGGCCGGCATCGCCAATCCCAAGGACTTCCGCAACGAAGTGGTCAAGTTCACGCTACGGGCACGGGCGCGCAATCATGGCCGCAACCCGTCCTGGACAAGCTACGAAAAGCTGCGCGAAGTCATCGAAAAGCGTATGTTCGGCCAGGTCGAGGACCTGCTGCCGGTGATCAGCTTCGGCTCCAAGCAGGACAGTGTCACGGAAAAGCGCCACAATGAATTCGTGCAGCGCATGGTGGAACGCGGATATACGGAGCGGCAGGTGCGCCGGCTTGTCGACTGGTACATGCGCGTGAACAAGGCGGGTTGAGGCAAGCCCGAACGCTCCATGCCGATTTTCATCGACCGCCGCCTGAATCCGAAGGACAAGAGCCTGGGCAATCGCCAGCGCTTCCTCAAGCGCGCGCGCGAGGAACTCAAGCGAAGCATCCGCGACAAGGTCCGCGAGGGCCGCATCGCGGAGGTCGGCCGCGAGCATGCCGTGCCCATGCCGCATAAGGACACCAGCGAGCCGGTGTTCAGCGATGCCGGAAACAGCGGCCGACGCCAGCACGTCCTGCCCGGAAACAGGACTTACATTTCCGGGGATCTGATCCCCAAGCCCGGGCGGGGAGGCATGGGCTCCTCCGCTCCCGGAAACAAGGAATCCGAAGACGACTTTCGTTTCGTGCTGTCGCGCGAGGAGGTTCTCGACCTCTTCTTCGAGGATCTGGAACTGCCAGATCTGGTCAAGCTCAATCTCAAGCAGATACTGACGTTCAAGCCGAAGCGGGCGGGCTTCGCGTCCAGCGGCGCGCCGACCAACATCAATGTCGGCCGCACCATGCGCAACAGCCATGGCCGCCGCATCGCGCTTCGGCGTCCCAAACAGGCGCAGTTGGACGCGATCGCCATGCAGATCGCCATGCTGGAAGCACAACCGCCCGACACGGCAAGGCGCGAGCGGATCGCGGCTTTGCGCGAGGAATTCGACCGGCTGGAACGTCGCCGCAGGCGAGTTGCCTATGTCGATCCGGTCGACATCCGCTTTAATCGTTTCGACCCGCAGCCACAGCCCAATGCCAGCGCCGTCATGTTTTGCTTGATGGATGTGTCCGGATCCATGGGAGAGCGCGAAAAAGATCTGGCCAAACGCTTCTTCGTGCTGCTGCACCTGTTCCTGACGCGCCGTTATGAGAGGACGGACATCGTGTTCATTCGACACACTCACGAGGCCCAGGAGGTGGACGAACAGACGTTCTTCTATCACACCCAGAGCGGCGGCACCGTCGTTTCCACGGCACTTGAGGAAATGCATCGCATCATCGAACAGCGCTACCCGGCCACGGAATGGAACATCTATGCCGCCCAGGCGTCCGACGGCGACAATTTCGCCACCGACTCCGAGCGCTGCATAGAGCTTCTCGGCGGCAAGCTCATGCGCCTGTGCCAGTATTTCGCCTATGTGGAGATCATCGATGAACGCGAGAGCCATATTTTCGGTTCGACCGAAAACGGGACCTCGCTCTGGCGCGCCTACAGCACTGTCGATGGAAAATGGCCAAATTTCCAGATGAAGCGCATTGCTGCTCCGAGCGACATCTATCCGGTCTTTCGCGAGCTCTTCGCCAGGCAGCCGGCACTGCGCAAAAGCGCATAAGGACAAGGCGGATGGGCACTCCAGCGCGCAAATCCGAATTGCTCTTTTCCGGGGCGGACTGGGACTTCAAGAAACTGTCGCGGGTCTACGACGAGATCGAAGCGCTTGGGATGGAAGAGCTTCGCCTAGACGTTTACCCCGTGCAGATGGAGGTCATTTCCTCCGAGCAGATGCTCGACGCCTATTCCTCGGTCGGTATGCCGCTGATGTATCAGCATTGGTCGTTCGGCAAGCATTTCCTCTACAACGAGCTTCTCTACCGCAAAGGCAGACGTGGGCTGGCCTATGAATTGGTCATCAACTCGAATCCGTGCATCGTCTACCTCATGGAGGAAAACACGATGGCGTTGCAGGCCCTGGTGACGGCCCATGCCGCGCTTGGACACAATCACTTCTTCAAGAACAATCATCTCTTCCGGCAATGGACGGACGCAGGGGGGATTCTGAGCTATCTGAACTTCGCCAAGAGCTATATATCCCGATGCGAGGAACGACATGGCCTCGCCGCCGTGGAGGCGATCCTCGATTCCGCCCACGCATTGATGGACCAAGGCGTCTTCCGATATCATCGGCCACCGAAGCCGTCAGGCGAACAGCAGCGCGAAGAGCTTCGAGAGCGCCTCGAATACGAGGAACGCTCCTACAACGATTTGTGGCGTACGCTGCCTCCTTCGCAAGAGGACGACAAGACCGAAACTAGCGAAGACGGCGTGTCGGAGCGGAAGAAATCGCTCCATCTGCCAGAGGAAAACCTGCTCTATTTCCTTGAGAAAACCAGCCTTGTCCTTGAGCCCTGGCAGCGTGAGATTGTCAGGATCGTCCGCGTCATTGCCCAGTATTTTTATCCGCAGCGGCAAACCCAGGTGATGAACGAGGGTTGCGCCACCTTCGTGCACTACACGCTCATGAACACGCTTTTCGACCGTGGCCGCATCAGCGAAGGCGCCATGCTCGAAATCCTGCGCAACCATTCGAATGTGATCTTCCAGCCGTCCTTCGACGACCCGCGGTTTTCCGGCATCAATCCCTATGCGCTGGGTCTGGACATGATGCAGGACATCCAGCGCATCTCGACCGAACCCACAGCGGAGGATCGCGATTGGTTCCCCGACATTGCCGGCCGCGGCGACTGGCTTGAAACCTTGCTCGACGCCTGGGCCAATCACCGCGACGAATCCTTCATCCGCCAATATCTCAGTCCGACCCTGATCCGGAAATGGCGGTTCTTCGTGCTGGGCGACGGAGCTGACCAACCGCACTACGAGGTCGCTTCGATCCACAACGAGCGCGGCTACAATAGGATAAGGGCCGCGCTGGCCCAGAGCTATGATTTGGGTGCAAGCCGGCCGGATATCCAGGTCGTGGACGTGGCCCTGCTCGGCGACAGGCATTTGCGGCTGCAGCACAAGGTGAAGAATGGCATCATGCTCGAGAATGAAAGCCGCGACGCAACCCTTCGCCACATCCGAAATCTCTGGGGTTACGAAGTCAGCCTGGTGGCGATCGACGCCGAAACGGGGGCGACGCTCAGCGAACGCTGGACCAAGGACTGCTGAGCGTAAGGATGATCCTAATCCGACAATCCTGGTCTAAGCGTCGGCCGCGGGTCTGATTCTGAGCCTGGCGATCCGGTTCTTGTCGCGCTTCATGACGATGAAGCGCTTGCCGTGGAAGGTGAAAGCCTGCTTCTCCTCGGGGATCGATTGCGTCTCGTGGATGACGAGGCCGGCAATCGTGGTCGCCTCCTCGTCCGGCAGGTTCCAGTCGAGCGCCCGGTTGAGGTCGCGGATCGGCACGGTGCCCTCGACGACGACGGAACCGTCGGCCTCCTGCTTGACACCCTGGATGTCGACATCGTGCTCGTCGGCGATCTCGCCGACGATCTCCTCGATGATGTCCTCCAGCGTCACCAGCCCCTCGACCTCGCCATACTCGTCGACGACGACGGCGAAATGCGCCTTGCGTCGCAGGAAGGCGTTGAGCTGTTCCTGCAAGGTCGTGGTGTCGGGCACGAACCACGGTTTCGAGGCGATCTTCATCACGTCGATCTGCGAAAAATCATTGCCGACTTCGTTCAGCGCCCGCAGCAGATCCTTGGCGTGCAGCACCCCGACAATGTTGTCGAGCGAACCTTTCCACAAAGGCATACGGGTGTGCGGGCTTTGCAGGATCTCGCGCACCACCGCTTCCGGCGCATTGTCGGCATTGACCGAGCGCATGTTGGTGCGATGCACCATGATGTCGGAGACTTCGAGCTCTGCGAGATCGAACAGGCCGCCGACGCGGTCGCGATCCTCGCGCACAACCTGGCCGTCGCGGCGGAAATCGTCGACCGCGCCGCGCAATTCGGCCTCACTCGAGCGCTGCGGTTCGATGCGCGACAGCTCATAGCCGAGCACGGCCAGCAGGCTCTTGCGCAACACAAGAGCCAGCAGGACGAGGACGGCAAGGATGGCGGCAACGATCCAGCCGGTCTCCATCTCAGCCGGCTTTCCTGCTGGCCGGATGGTTTTCCCGGAGGAACGACAGCACTTCCGAGGCGGGCACGTCCTTGGCGATGAAGGCCTGGCCGATACCGCGCGTCAGGATGAAGGTCAGCGCGCCCCGCGACACCTTCTTGTCCTGGGTGATGAAGGCAAGCAGCGCCTCGGCATCGGGCAAGTCGCCCGGAATGTCGGCCATCCGCCACGGCAGGCCGACGGCGCGCAGATGCGTCTCGACGCGCGCCGCGTCGTCGGGGCTCGCCAGATTGAGCCGCGAGGAGAACCGATGCGCCAGCGCCATGCCGATCGCGACGCCTTCGCCGTGGACGAGACGGGTGCCGTCATACTGCGTGGCGGCCTCCAGCGCATGGCCGAACGTGTGGCCGAGGTTGAGCAGCGCCCGGTCACCGGTCTCGAACTCGTCGCGGGCGACGACATCGGCCTTGGCGCGGCAGGCCTCGGCAATCGCCTGCGCCCTCTCCGGACCGCCGGCGAATACCTGTCTCCAGTTCGCTTCCAGCCAGGTGAAGAATTCCGGCCGATCGATCAGCCCGTATTTGGCAAGCTCGGCATAGCCGGCACGGAATTCGCGGACCGGCAGCGTGTCGAGCGCTTCGGTGTCGGCCAACACGAGCTTCGGCTGGAGAAAGACGCCGACAAGATTCTTGCCGCGCGGGCTGTTGATGCCGGTCTTGCCGCCGACCGAGGAATCGACCTGCGCCAGCAGCGAGGTCGGGATCTGCACAAAATTCATGCCGCGCCGCACAATGCCGGCGGCAAAACCGGTGAGATCGCCGATGACGCCGCCGCCAAGCGCGATGACGACGTCGCCGCGCTCCAGCCTGGCGGCCAGAACGCCATCGACCACCTCCTCGAGATGGGCAAAGCTCTTGGTCTTCTCACCGGCCGGCATCGTGATGACGACGGGCTGAATGCCGCCCTTCTCAAGCCCGACCTTCAGCGTATCGAGATGCGCGGCGGCGACATTCTCGTCGGTAACGACAGCGGCGCGCGTGCCCGGCAGGCGGCGCGCGATCTCGGTGCCGGCGCGCGACAGCAGGCCGGAGCCGATCAATATGTCGTAGGCCCGGTCGCCGAGCCCGACTTCAACGGTGACTGGCTGATCCGCGCTCACGATTCGACCTCGCCCGTCGCGGCGATCGCATCGATGCCGAAATGCCGGCACAGCGCCTCCACCACCTCGGCCGCAATGACCTCCTTGCGGTCGTCGCGGGTGGGCACGGTGATATCCGATGTCGCATAGACCGGATAGCGCTCCCCCATCAGTCGCTCCAGCACGGCGCGCGGATCGGCGCTTTTCAGGAGCGGCCGGTTCTGCTTCTTGGAAACGCGGTCCATCAGAAGGTCGAGCTCTGCCTTCAGCCACACCGACACGCCATGGGCGGCGATGGCCTCGCGCGTCTGCGCGTTCATGTAGGCGCCGCCACCGGTGGACAGAACCTGCGGGCCGTTCTCCAGAACGCGCAGGATGACACGCTGCTCCAGGGCCCTGAACTCGGTCTCCCCGTAGCGCTCGAACAGTTCAGGGACGGTCATGCGCGAAACGCTTTCGATCTCATGGTCGCTGTCCATGAACGGCAACGCCAGCATCGTCGCCACCTTGCGGCCGATCGCCGTCTTGCCGGCGCCCATCAGCCCGACAAACACGATGGACCGGTTGCCCAACTGGCCAAGCAGCGCGGCATGGGTCTCGCCTGGAGGATTTGCCTGTGCGTTCATCGGCTGTTTCTTGGGCCCTCTTTGCCGGCGTATCGACATGAAAAGCCGGTTTGCGTCAAGCGTGCCGAACGCCCTGAGGCCGATATGGGCAGACGGACGCCCGCATCAGAAGTTGCTAACAGGCCTCCGCTTCTTCCTTGAATTGGCCGGATTGGCGTCCCATAAGGGCACAGGGTTTGGAAACGCAGAACAAGAAGACGAGCGAAAATTGATGCCGACACTGTTTCGCTTTGTCGTGACTCTCGCGATTCTGGCCGGCATTGCCTATGGTACGATGTTCGCGCTGGTGATGTTCGTCGAGCCGAAAAAAGCGGAGATGAGCGTGCGCATCCCCCAGGAAAAGCTGAATCCCAAGAAAAACTGAGCTCCAAGAAGAAACTGAGCTTCAAGAAAACTGATCTCGGAACCGCCTGACGGAAATGAACAGCGCTGCCCGCATCGAGGCCTTCCTGGAAATGATGAGCGCCGAGCGCGGCGCTGCCGAGAACACGCTTTCCTCCTACCGCCGCGACCTCGAGGACGCCTCGACCGAAATCGACGGCGGGCTTGCCGGTGCGGCGGCCTCCGATATCCGCGCCTATCTCGACGAAATCGCCGCGCGCGGCTTCGCGCCGACATCGCAGGCGCGCAAACTGTCCGCGATCCGTCAGTTCTTCAAGTTCCTCTATGCCGAGGGTCTGCGCGGCGACGACCCGACCGGCACGCTGGACAGCCCGAAAAAGGGCCGCCCGCTGCCCAAGACGATGAGCGAGGCCGAGACCGGCCGGCTGATCGACCGCGCAGCACTCGAGGCCGGCGATGCCGGGCTCGGCCAGGGTGACAGGCTGGCGGCGCTGCGCCTGCATGCGTTGGTCGAAGTGCTCTACGCCACCGGACTGCGCGTTTCCGAGCTTGTCGGCTTGCCGGTGACGGTGGCGCAGCGGGACGACCGTTTCTTCATGGTGCGCGGCAAGGGCGACAAGGAGCGCATGGTGCCGCTTTCGGGCAAGGCGCGCGCGGCCATGCGTGCCTGGCTTGCCGCCCGGGCCGGGGTGCCCGCTTTCGCCGAAAGCCCGTTCCTGTTTCCGGCAGCATCCGACAGCGGCTATCTCTCGCGCCAGGTCTTTGCCCGCGACCTCAAAGGACTGGCGGCGCGCGCCGGCATCGCCTCGGCGAAGATATCGCCGCATGTGCTGCGCCATGCTTTCGCCAGCCATCTCCTGCAGAACGGCGCCGATCTCAGGGCTGTGCAACAACTGCTTGGCCATGCCGACATATCGACGACACAGATTTATACCCATGTGCTGGAAGAGCGGCTGGTGCGGCTGGTCAACGATCATCACCCGCTTGCCGACTAGGCCTCATATCGCTATGTGAGGACGACATTTCACTGCCCGGAGCCTTGGTTTCAAGGGTTCCGCGGTCCTTGCCTTCCGACGTATCGGTCCGCCCAAGCATGTACAATTACCTCGATTTCGAAAAGCCGGTGCAGGATCTTGAGCTCAAGATCCTCGAGCTGAAGAAGCTTGCCGAGAACGGCGAGGCGGTAGATGTCGCCGATGAGATCACCAGGTTGGAAAAGCGGTCGCGCGATGCCTTGCGCGATCTCTACAAGGCGCTGACGCCGTGGCAGAAGGTGCAGGTGGCCCGCCACTCCGACAGGCCGCATTGCGTCGACTACATCAAGGGCCTGTTCAGTGACTTCACGCCGCTCGCCGGCGACCGCAATTTCGGCGAGGACCAGGCGATCGTCGGCGGTTTCGCCCGCTTCCGCGGCGAGCCGGTGGCGATCATCGGCCAGGAAAAGGGTTCGGACACGACAAGCCGCCTGAAGCACAATTTCGGTTCTGTGCGCCCCGAGGGTTATCGCAAGGCCGTGCGGCTGATGGAGCTTGCCGACCGCTTCAAGATTCCGCTCCTGACGCTGGTCGACACCGCGGGTGCCTATCCCGGCGTCGGTGCCGAGGAGCGCGGCCAGGCCGAAGCCATTGCCCGCTCGACCTCGGCCTGCCTTGCGATCAAGGTACCTTCGATCTCCGTGGTCATCGGCGAAGGCGGCTCGGGCGGCGCCATCGCCATCGCCACCGCCAATCGCGTCTATATGCTCGAACATGCCATCTATTCGGTGATTTCGCCGGAGGGTGCGGCTTCGATCCTGTGGCGCGACACCACGCGCTCCAAGGACGCGGCGACCAACATGAAGATCACCGCGCAGGATCTTCTGGAACTGAAGATCATCGACGCCATCATCCCCGAGCCAATGGGCGGCGCCCAGCGCGCCCCCGAGAAGGTGATTGCCGCGACCGGCGACCTCATCGCCAAGACGATGAAGGAATTCGCCGGCGCCAATACCGATTTCCGCGAACAGCGCCGCGAGAAATACCTGGCGATGGGCCGCAGCCTCTGACCGCCTGACGGCGCAAAGAGAGCATCGGAAGCTGCCTGCCCACCGCAATGTGGCGGCAATGAGCGCTTTCGCCACAAAAATGCCGCCGGATTCGGTTCAATGAAATTGCCGTGAGGGGTTGGTCGAAGCTTGCGGTAAGGAATTTTCAAGGTTAACGGGCTTACGGTCCGTCGGTGTTCAGCATGCGGGCTTGGCTGTTGCGAAGCCATTGGCCCGAGGAAAAAAGACATAGCCGTATCCATGTTTGCCAAGCTCGCCCGCACCGGAATCGTCGCCGCCTCGATAGCCATCGCCGGCTGCAATGATTCGTCGATGAAGGATTTTGCCCCTGAGGCCAACAAGCCGCTGCCCGACAAGATCCTGGCCGACATGAGGGCCAAGGGCATGGTGCGCACCTCTTCGGTGATGGCGCGTATCTTCAAGGAAGAGGGCAAGCTCGAGATCTGGAAGGCCAAGACCAACGGCCGCTACGACATGGTGGCGAGCTACGACATCTGCAAATGGTCGGGCAAGCTCGGACCGAAATACACCGAAGGCGACCGCCAGGCGCCGGAAGGCTTCTACACGGTCCGCCCGGCGCAGATGAATCCGCGCTCGAACTACCATCTGTCCTTTAACATCGGCTTTCCCAACGCCTATGACCGCGCCAACGGCCGCACTGGCCAGAATCTGATGGTGCACGGCGCCTGCTCGTCGTCGGGCTGCTATTCGATGACCGATGCGCAGATCGAGCAGATCTATGCCTTCGGCCGCGACGCCTTCCAGGGTGGCCAGACCGAATTCCAGGTTCAGGCCTTCCCGTTCCGCATGACCGCCGCCAACATGGCGCGCTACCGCAATGACCCGAACTATGAATTCTGGAAGATGCTGAAGGTCGGCTACGACAATTTCGAGATCACCAAGGTGCCGCCGAAGGTTGATGTCTGCGAGAAACGCTATGTCTTCAACCAGGTCGCTCCCGAAGGCACGACCTTCAATCCAACCGGCCCCTGCCCGGCAATGTCGCAGCCGGATTCTCTCAAGACGGCCTACGCCGACTACGAGAAAAGCTATGACGCGGCATTCGGCAGCGCGCTGAAATCCAGTACGCCCGCCCCCAAGCCGACCATCGCCGGCATCAAGGAAGCCAGCATCGTCTCCGACTGGTCGAAGCGCCGGGCGCGCGGCGAGCGCGTGCCGATCGACCCGCCGTCACTCAATGCCGACGGTTCGGTGACCGAGACGATGCGCATGGGCCGCATCGATTCGCCCGCTGGCCGCAAGATGGCGGCACTTGAGGCCGAAAAAGCCGCCAAGCAGAAGGCCGAGGAACAGAGGCTGGCCGCCATAGAGGCCGCCAAGCAAGCCAAGGAAGCCGCCAAGGCACAGGCTCTGGCCGAAAAGGAAGCTGCCAAGGCGCAAGCCGTGGCGGCAAAGGAAGCAGCCAAGCAAGCCAAGCAAGCCCCTGTCGCCACGGCGACCATCGCTGCCCCCACCGAGGCGCCACCGGCCGAAACGCAGGCGGCGAGCGCCGACGAGAGCCGGGTTACCAAGCTGAAGAACAAGCTGCTCGGCATGTTCGGCGGCTGAGGTTTTCACCTTGGCCGAACTGACAGCCATTTACGACCTAAAGGGGCTGAACTGCCCCCTGCCCGTGTTGAAAGCGAAGAAGCGTCTGGCTGGGATGCAGCCGGGCAGCCGGCTCTGGCTTGAGACCACCGATCCGCTGGCCGTCATCGACATCCCGGCATTCTGCGCCGACAGCGGCCATCAACTGATCGAGACAGCGGCGATGTCCGGCGGCCACCGCTTTCTGGTCGAGCGCGGCGAGACGATCTGAAAGCGTTTTCTGCTGCGGTTGGCGCTGCCTCTCATTGCCCTGCCGGGCATTTCTCCCCGTATAGTGACGCGGAGAAAGACGCTGTCGCCGGCCGCTTCGCCAACCGCCAGCGTTGTGGGAGAAACACCGGCTTGCGGCCATCTCCCCTCTTCCCGTGACTATACGCGGAGAAGGTGGCAGCCGGATGAGGGGCGGCGCGACGTTACGAGAATTGAATCGGACTGAAAGCGCTACCGACCGGCGATCGCCAGCGGATTGTTTTCCAACGCCGCGCGGTCGGGCGTGTCGATCGATGGCTGGTTGGTGAAGGCGGCGAACAGCCGGCGAACATAGTCTTCCGGCATGTCCAGCGTGATCAGCACCAGCCGCGTGCCGCGCTGGCCGTCCGGCCAGGCAGGCAACCGGGCCGGGGGATGCAGGATCTTCTGCACGCCATGGACCACCAGTGGCCGCGAGGGATCATCCTTGAGTTCGATGACCCCCTTCATGCGCAGCAGGCGCTCGCCATGCGTGGAGCGCAAAAGGTCGAGGAACATCTCGATCGCCGAGAATGGCACCGGACCGTCATGCACCAGCGAATAGGAGCGCACGCGCTGATCATGGCGATGACCATGGTCATGACTGTGATCGTGATCATGGTCGCCATGGTGGTGATGGTCGTGATCGTGCGCCGCCTCCTCGCCGAGCCAGCGCCTCACGTCGGCGGACTTGGTGGCGGGATTGTAGAGGCCGCAGTCAAACAGCGCCGCCACGCCTGTCCCGGTATCGGCGGCATCAAGCAGTTCGGCACCCGGGTTGATCTGCGCCAGGCGCGCCCGCAACCTGTCGAGGTCGCCGGGATCGGTCACCAGCTCGCCCTTGCTCAAGACGATGCGGTCGGCGACCGCGACCTGCTTGACCGCCTCGACATGGACGTCGAGCGTGGCATTGCCATTGACGGCATCGACCAAAGTGATGACGCCGTCGAGCCGGAAGGCCTGGACCAGCGCTGGATGCGCCATGATCGACTGCAGCACCGGTGCCGGATCGGTAAGCCCCGTGGTCTCGACAATGACGCGCGCGAGCCGGGCGATGCGACCGGTCTGCAGCCGGTCGACCAGGTCGGCCAGCGTGTCGACCAGTTCGCCGCGCACCGTGCAGCACAGGCAGCCGTCCGAAAGCTGGATGATGCCGTCGGACGCCTGCTCGACCAGCAGATGGTCGATCGCCACCTCGCCATATTCATTGATGATGACCGCCGTGTCGGCCAGCGCCGGGTCCTTCAGGAGCCGGTTGAGCAGCGTCGTCTTGCCGGCGCCGAGGAAGCCGGTCAGCACCGAGACGGGAATGGGGAAGCCGCTCATTGGCTAATTCGCGGCTTTGACCGGCTGGTCGCCCTGGGCAGCCGAACCCGCCATGGTCGGACCAGCGCCGGCCGGCACCGGCATGTCAGGCCGCCAGCTTGGGATCGGCACGTCGGCATACTGCTGCTCGCCCTCGTCGAGCATCGCCTTCGGTGCCGGACCGGTGGCGCCGCCGAGGCCGACGGCAACCAGCGTCGGCACATGATCGAGCTTCTCCCGGTAAGGCGATTTCGACCCGTCCTTTGCGGCCGCTGGCGGCGCCTCGGACTGCTCCTCCCGCTTCCTCTTCTTGCAGATCTCGTCATGCATATCGTTGGGCGAGACGGTGTCGCCGTAAGGCGCCAGCGTGGCGACGGTGGCCGAGCCGGCGGCCGGCGTGTCAAAACCCTGGTCGAGCAGCCTGGCCGTGGCTTCGGCACGGCTGACCGCCGATTTCTCGCCAAGCACCACCGCCACCAGGGTGCGGCCGTTGCGGGTCGCCGAGCCGATCATGTTGAAGCCGGAAGAGCAGACAAAGCCTGTCTTCATGCCATCGGCGCCGGGATAGCGGCCGATCAGGAGATTGTAGTTCGGGATCGCTTTCTTGCCGACCGCAAGCCCCTCGATGGAGAACCATGGCGCATATTGCGGAAACTCACGGCGGATGGCCATCACCAGGATCGAAAGGTCGCGCGCCGTCGTGTACTGGTCGGGCGAATAGAGGCCGTTCGGATTGACGAAATGGGTGCCGTTCATGCCGAGCCGGCCCGCTTCGGCGTTCATGCGTTCGGCGAAGGCGGCCTGCGAGCCGCCGACATTCTCGCCGACAGCCATGGCGATGTCGTTGGCCGACTTGACCAGCATCATCTTCAGCGCGTTGTCGAGCCGCATCACCGAACCCGGCTTGAAGCCCATCTTGCTCGGCGGCTCGGCAGCGGAATGTTTCGTCACCTTGATTGGCGAATCAAGCTGGACTTCACCGGCCGCGATCGCCCGGAAGGTCACGTAAGCGGTCATCAGCTTGCTGAGCGACGCCGGATACCAGCGCTTGAACGCATCCTGCTGCTGCAGGATCTGGCCGCTTTTCAGGTCGAAGACAACCACCGGATTGGCCAGCGCCGGCCCAGCCAGGACCGACAGCACGATTGCGCCGGCCGAGAATAGTTTGAGGAAATGCCTGTGCCGCATGATCTAATCCGAAATCGCCTCTTGCCCTGATTGCCCCTGGCTCCGTAAGATTTCGTTACGTGACCGCCAGCATGATGGGTCCGCCCCTCAAAAAAACGGATCGCATCGTCGCGGTGCTATTTACCCTATGTGACGCCAACATGGCAAAGTGCCTGACATCACAATTGCAAAACACCGGCCACAATTGCAAAACACCAGGCTGAAGCCGGCTGCTCCAACAACGAAATGGAACCATCATGCCAATCCTGAACCGCGCCGCCGAAATGCAGGACGAAGTTGCCGGCTGGCGCCGGCATCTGCACCAGACGCCGGAGCTGAACTTCGACGTCTTCAAGACGGCGGCCTTCGTCGCCGAAAAGCTGAAAGAGTTCGGCTGCGATGACGTGGTGACCGGCCTTGGCAAGACCGGCGTCGTCGGCATCATCCGCGGCCGTCAGGGCGAAGGCACCACCATCGGCCTGCGCGCCGACATGGATGCGCTGCCGCTCAACGAGATATCGGACAAGCCCTACGCCTCGACCGTTCCAGGCAAGATGCATGCCTGCGGCCATGACGGCCATACCGCGATGCTGCTGGGTGCCGCGAAATACCTTGCCGAGACGCGCAATTTCGCCGGCTCGGTGGCGGTGATCTTCCAGCCGGCGGAGGAAGGCGGCGGCGGTGGCAATGAGATGGTCAAGGACGGCATGATGGAGCGCTTCGACATCTCCAGGGTGTTCGGCATGCACAACATGCCCGGCCTGCCTGTCGGACAGTTCGCCATCCGCCCAGGCCCGATCATGGCGGCGACGGCCGAATTCACCATCACCGTGAAGGGCCGGGGCGGCCATGCCGCGATGCCGCATGGCACGATCGATCCGATTGTCATCGCCAGCCAGTTGGTCGGCGCGCTGCAGACGATCGCCTCGCGCAGCACCGATCCGGTCGAGGCGGTGGTGGTGTCGGTGACCAAGTTCCATGCCGGCGACGCCTACAACATCATTCCCGAATCGGCCGAGATCGCCGGCACCGTGCGCACCTTGCGCAAGGAGGTCGCCAGGAAGTCGGAAGAGCGCATCCGTGCCATCTGCGAGGGACTGGCGACCGCCTTCGGCGCCAGGATCGAAGTCGAATACGACGCCAACTATCCGGTGACATTCAACCACGCGGAAGAGACCGTCTTCGCCAGCGACGTTGCGGCCGGCGTGGCGGGCGACGCCCATGTCCACCGGAGCATCCAGCCGGTGATGGGCGGCGAGGATTTCTCCTACATGCTGGAAGCCCGGCCCGGCGCCTTCATCTTCATCGGCAATGGCGACACGGCCGGCCTCCACAACCCGGCCTATGACTTCAACGATGAAGCCATCCCGCACGGCATGAGCTACTGGGTGAAGCTGGCGGAAACGGCGCTGGCCGCCTGACGGCTGCCCACAAGGGCCGGCCGAATTGCCTTCGGCCGGCCTCTTGGCGAAACGATCCGAAGCGGCTATGTGTCGGGCCGCGTGGTCCCGTAGCTCAGTAGGATAGAGCGGCAGATTCCTAATCTGTAGGTCACAGGTTCGATTCCTGTCGGGATCACCACGCAATTTCAATTGCTTATAAAGTGCTGCCGTACTTTTCCGCGAGTTAGTACGGCGAATTCCGCCGTCAGTCGGCGAGCTATGCTCGTCAAGGAACTCCTCGGAAGACGCAATCAGGACCACTCACCCAACATTTCCGCAAGCTTGTTTTCGTTTCGCGGAAAACCTCCGTCTCGCCAACAAGGCGAGCTTTGCCTGATCCCAACGGCGATTCAGCAGCGGCCAACGAACCGAACGGCGAGCGCTGAATTTTGCCTTCAGGGCTGTCGCAGGAGAGGCGGTTGAGCCCCGCCGTTCCAGAACTTGTGGCGCGATGATCCAGGCGTCGGCAGCCTTTCGTGCCAGGGGAATCCCCCAGACCTGGCCACAGCGACATTCAATTTATCGACACCATGGAACTTTGGCGAGAAAGCGGGGTTCACAAGCGTGGCGATGGCGACCGGGCCTGTCGTTATCTCGGAAAATGAGGACAAACTGGCTCAACAGGAGCTTGACCATGAAACACCAGACACTCGAACAACTGAACGTTATCGCAGAGGTGAACGCGGAATTTCCAACAATGACGCGCAGACAGCGCCTGGAGCGCTGGGCAAATCTCCTCGAGCGCCAACCGGAACGATGCCTGAGCGCGCTTCCCGGCACCGAATACATGAGTGCCAGGGAACGCAACGAAGCGCATTGCCTGGCATCGCCGATCAGCATTGCGTTCGAAGATCCGATCCTGCGGGCGCAGGGCCTGGAAGACGACACCTACGGCGCGGCGCGGCGTTTTTTTGAACTGTCCAACTGGCAATTGCATCGCATCGTTTGCCATTGTCATGTCGGTGCGACGATGAAGGCCGGATGGGTCGCACTTGGTGTGCGGGCCGCCATGAATGACGGTGTCTTTGCCAAGCTTAGAGCCCTGTTTAGGGGTTGAGACAAAGCAGGTCGACGGGCCGGTCTCATGGCGGCGACAACGGGCGCCATGGTCCCTTCAGTTGACCTGCTACGATCGCTCGACCGAGTGTTTACTTGTTGCGTCCGGTGCGTCCAATCCTTATCGCCGCGGCGGCGCATCCTCATGTCTGCTCGCGGCCTCCGAATGCGGTGCGGTCCGTTCTTCCTGAACCACGGAAACGGAGGAAGCGTAATCAACCTACTGAATGCAACCGGGAGTCAGGACGTGGCTTCATCGCGAGCATTCGGTCGTTGAACGGGGGCACTGAAGTAACCTCTCGAAACCAATGAGACAAAGAAAAAGCCCGCCATGGCGAACCATGACGGGCTTCTTCATGTCTCGAATGCGATCGGGCCGCCTCAGCCGACCCTGACCACGAAATGCTTGGTCACCGGCTCGATGATCTTCCAGGTGCCCTTGAAATCGGCTTCCACCACGAAGGCATCGCCAGGACCCACTTCGACCGGCGTGCCGCCATCGGGCGTGATGATGATGCGGCCGGCGATCATGTGCACGAACTCATAGTCGGTGTAGGTCGCGTGATAGGTGCCGGGCGTCGCCCGCCAGGTTCCCGACATCACCTTGCCGTCCTCTGTCGTGTGCTGGACGGCGGTTTGCATGGTCGGTCTGCCTTCGACCACGATCCAGCCGGGCAGATCGCCGGCGTCCGCGTGCTCCACCGCGCCAAATTTAAGGATCGTCTTGTTCGTCATGCCGGGCTCCGTTTGCTTCATCTGTCCGACAGGTCGGATAGCCGATGCACATGACGGGAGCAATGCGTGCACGGCGAAAACCACTGGGGTTAGACAGCACAGCTGGGCCTGGCCGGACTGTGCACCTCGGCTCCTTCAGTTTTCGCCGACCGCCTCGAGCATGCGCCTTGCGCTCTCCTCGTCGGTGATCAGGATTGTCGGCGCGATCAGGTTCATGGCGCCGAGCAAGGCCTCGACCTTCTCCTCGCCGCCGGAAGTCAGGATACGGATCGGCGCCTTGCGCAACCGGTCGACATCCACCGACATCACCAGGGTGTTGATCGGATGATCGACCAGGTCACCATTGCGGTCGAAGAAATGAAACAGGAGATCGCCGACAGCCCCGCGCGACACCAGCGCCTCGCGCTCCGCCTCCTTGAGGAAGCCACCGCGATAGAAGGTGGTCGCCGAAGCAATGCCGCCGATGCTGACCAGCACGGCATCGAGCGTGTCGGCCATCTCGAAGATCTCCTGCAGGCCGCAACGCTCGACCAGCGCGATCTTGGTCTCGACACTGTCGACGACAGCCGGCGTCGGGATAAGGTAGCCGTCGCCCTGGAAGACCTGGGCGAAACGCCAGGCGAACTCCGCCGGATTGTAGCGTCGCGCGACGCCGACGCCGCCCAGCAGTGAAATGACCTTGAAATCGGCAAGCGACTTGGCGCTGATGAACGGCAGGCTCGAGAACAGCGTCCGGCCCCAGCCGACGCCAACGCGCATGCCCGACTTCATCGTGTCGGACAGGAAAATGCCGGTCTTGGCGCTGATCGCGGGGATCGGGTCGGCATTGGGGGCGGTGAGCGGCGCCACCAGCGCCTGCTGGAGGCCGAACGTCCGCTCCAGCGCGCGCTCCAGCCGCACGATCTCCGACAATTCGCTCTCGATGGTGATCTTCACCTCGTTGCGCGAGCGCGCCTCCGCCAGCATGCGCACGATGGTGACGCGGCCGACGCCGAGCACATCGGCGATCTCGTTCTGCGTCATCTGCTCGACGAAATACATCCAGGCGGCCCGAACCCTGAGACGATCCGTCCGGCTTTCGGCGACGACCTGCTCCGTCGCCTCGGCCTCTGTCCGCCCCTCGTCGGTCTTTCGTCGCCTGCCCAAATCATCCCTCCCCCGCGGCGCCGGACATATGCGCCGTTGCCGATTCTGCACGCTGGTCTAGTATCGCCTATTGATCTACCAATCGATAGGAACAATGTAGGGTGCGTGGCCGGCCCCTTGCTGGCGGCCCTCCACGGCACTTTCGAGGCAAACCGCGATGCTGCGACAAATCTCCGAAGACGTCCGCGTCAACCTGAAGGACCGGTTGCGGGAGATCCGCGATCTCATCCGCCAGAGCCGTCATGACGGCCGCGGCGACGCCAGCATCCTGCGCGAAGCCACCAGCCATTTGCCGCCGTTTCCGGGCAAGGGCATCGAAGGCCTGCTCAGCCATGCCGCGAGCGCCGTCGACGAAGCGCTGTCGATCGCCGAATCCTTTGTCCTGCATGAGCGCCCGATCAAGGTGGACGGCACGACCGTAAAAGGCCTTGGCACCTATTTCCCGACCGGAAACGAAGAGCGGCAGTTGAGCGCCGAGCGCCTGTTCCGGCGCGACATGTACTACCTTACCAAGGCGGTGCTCGCCGGGCTGAAGATCGACAATGCCCGCATCCATGAAGCCGATTTTGCCGCCGCCCACACCGCCATGCGTAAGCGCCATGGCGATCTCCTGGCCGCCCTGGCCGCGCCCGATGCCGGACTGCAGGCGATCGCGGCCACCTGCGCTGCGCTGCTGGTCGAGTTGCTCAACCAGCGTCCGGTCCACTTTGACGAAGCCGCGCCGGAAACGGCGGCTACTGGCGGCTGGGCACTCGACATAAGCTGCCTGGCGCCGGTCGTTCTGGCCTGCGGCCTGGCGACAACCGGCCGCGACGGCGCGCCGGAGCCGGACATGCTGGAGATCGCGATACTGGCAGCCGATATCCGTCACGACCGCATTGTGCAGGCCTGCGCCAAGGCAAGCCCGGTCGACGAACTGAGACCTGTCTTCGCCACCTTGCTTGCCCACTTGCCGTAAGCTCCAGCAGCGGTTCCGGAACTCTATTCCCCGGCCACCATGGCCGTGATCGTCTTCTTGGCGCGCTGGATCGAGGCCGGGCTCATCGAAAGCTCGGTCAGGCCCATCTTGATGAAGGCCGGGATCAGATCCGGCCGGCCCGCCGCCTCACCGCACATGCCCACCATGATGCCGGCGGCGACCCCTGCCCTGGCCGTCAGTTCGATCGCCGACAGGACAGCCGGATTGGTGACGTCGTTGAGCTTCGCCACAGTCGGGTTGAGCCGGTCGGCGGCCATGATGTACTGGGTCAGGTCATTGGTGCCGATCGAGAAGAAAGCCACCTCCTTGGCCAGCGCCGGCGCGATCAGCACCGCGGCCGGAGTCTCGATCATCACGCCGAGATCGAACGTCGCGTGCGGCACGCCTTCCGCCTTCAGTTCGGCGGCGCATTCATCGACCAACACCCTTGTTCGCCTCACCTCGTCAATGTCGGCGACCATCGGCAGCATCACCTTGACGTTGCCATGCACGGCTGCTCGCAGCAGCGCCCTGAGCTGGCGCTTGAAGATATCGGGCCGGTCGAGGCACATTCGGATGCCGCGCCAGCCGAGGAAGGGGTTCTCCTCGTCGGGAAACTCGATGCCGGCGATCGGCTTGTCACCGCCGATGTCGAGCGTGCGCACGATGACAGGATATGGCGCGAAGGCCTTGGCCAGCGCCGCATAAGTCTCGGCCTGCATGTCTTCCGAGGGAAGGTGCATATGGCGCATGAACAGAAGCTCGGTGCGGAACAGGCCGACACCCATGGCGCCGGCCTCCTGGGCGGCCTCGATTTCTTCGAGCGAGCCGATATTGGCCGCGACCTCGATGACCCTTCCGTCGGCGCGCTTCGGTGTCACCGTCTTGAAGGCGGTCAGGCCGGCACGCTCCTTTGCAGCCGCTTCGACGCGGCCGGCGAAGTCGGCTCGAGTCGCCGCGTCGGGGTCGATGATCACCTGCCCGGTATTGCCGTCGAGCGCCACATGGTGAGCCGTGCGCAAGGCGTTGATCTGGTCGCCAAGGCCCAGCACCGCCGGGATGCCGTGTGAGCGGGCGATGATGGCGATATGCGAGGTGGCGCCGCCATGGCCGCACACCACGCCGCCGATGCGTTTCAAGGGCGCGCGCGCCAGATCCCAGGCGCCGATGTCGTCGGCGATGAGGATGGCGCCCTCGGGGATGTTCTCGAGGCTGACGTCGTCCTGCCCGAGCAGCACCAGGCAGATCTGCCGTCCGACCGCATGGACGTCGTCCGCCCGCGCATTGAGATAGTGATCGTCGACGGTGCTGAAATCGGCGGCGATGGTGGAGGCGGCGGTGATGATGGCCGAGATCGCGTCATTGCCGCCCTTGATCGCCTTCTCGGCCTCGCCGGTCAGGCTATCGTCCACGGCGATATCGCGAAGCGCCGCGACGATGCCGCGGTCGCCGGCCGACAGGCTGTCCTGCGCCAAGGCCCGGTCCATGCGCGCCTGGACGGCGGCGACGGCGGCGCGGAACCTGTCGATCTCAGCGGCGATCTCCTCAGCCTGCAGCATGTGGCCCTGCCCGGCGATCTCCGGCGGGAAATGCGCGAAGGCCGGCCCGATGGCGACGCCCTCGCTCGCGGCGACACCGCGCAGGCCATTTGCCTGGCTGGGTGCGGAAGATGCCGATTGGGGCGCTGCTGCGGGTGCCGCCGCCTGGCCGGCGTCCTTCGCCGGGCTCTGCGGCTCCGCTTCGTCGTCGAGACCCGCCTTGGGGTTCTCGAGATAGCCTATCAGCGCCTCGATCGCCTCGATGGCGTCGGCGCCGTTCGCCCGCACGGTGACTTCCTGGTTTTCCTTGACCGCCAGCAGCATCAGCTTGACTGAGCTCTTGGCGCTGACCGCCTTGCCGTCCTTGATCAGCTCGACATCGGACTCGAACCCCTTGGCGAGCTTGACGAACCGCGTGGCGGGACGGGCGTGCAAACCTTCATGCACTCTGACGATGGTCGAGCGTTCCATGGCAAATACTCTGCTTTTCCTAGAGCAATTCGGCGTTTCAAGGGAACGGCGAGCTGCTCTAACTCTTTGTTTTGACGCAATTCCGGACGGAAAACCTTTTCGCACTTTTCCTGGAATTGCTCTGGCGCCGTGACCAGACAGGTCGTGGCGCGCGTGCTTTCAGGCGGCGATGGTGATGATTGCGTCCGTCTTCAGGGCGGCCACGAGCGCTTGGGCGTCGACCTGCGATGCGCAGATCTCGCCCGGCCTCTCGGCCTCGGTGGCGCCGTTGAATGAGATGACGACGTGGCCCATCTCGAGGACCTTGCTCCAGGCGCTGGAGCCAACCGCTGTTATAACGGCTGAAACCGGACCGACAGTGATCGAAGCGCCCTTGGCGGGCGCTCCGTCACTTGGTCCCTGCTCCGTCTTGTGCAGGACGGAGACTTCGGCAAGCTCCGGCGGCGAGCCATCCGCAAACAGGATGACCACGCCTCCTTCGGCAAGGTCCGCCACTTCGGGCCCGATGGAAGTGACCCGTGTTCTCAACAGAACCGTCATGTGGCGAACCTCATTTCCTTACTCTCTTTAAAACACGATCAGGCTGACGACCCAGGCAATCAACACCGAGACCGGGCCCATGATCTGGCGGCTGATGAGCACCGCCGGCACGCCGATTTCGATCGTCTTCGGCTTGGCTTCACCGAGTGCCAGGCCGACTGGCACGAAGTCGCAGCCCACCTGGGTGTTGTAGGCAAACAGCGCCGGCAGGGCCATTGCCGGCGAAATCGTGCCGTTGGCGATCTGCGGGCCGATGATGGCAACACCGATGACCTGCGCGATCACAGCGCCTGGCCCGAGGATGGGCGACAGGAACGGCAGGCCGCAGATGGCCGATATGACCAGCAGGCCGACGATGTTGTTGGCCAGCGGACCCATCGGCTGCGCCAGCACGTCACCGATGCCGGTGTAGAGGATCAGGCCGATGAGCATCGTCACGAAGGCCATGAACGGCAGCACGTTGCGCACCACCTGGTCGATCGTGCGCCGGCCGGCATTGAAGAAGATGCCGACCACACGACCCATGGCACGACCGATCGTGCTTATGAAGCCTATCAATCCGCCTTCGCTCGGCAGCGGCTGCGCCGCCGCCGCTTTGGTGTTGCTTGAACTCATCGATGCTGCTCCCCCCGCAGTGGTGACCGCCTCGGATCCGTCCGCCATTGTGACGTTGGCCGGCTTCACGCCCGAAACGTAGATGTCCTCCGTGATGAACTGGGCGAGCGGCCCAGCCTGTCCGACCGGCGTCAGATTGACGGTCGGGATGCGCTTGCGCGGATAGACGCCGCATCTGGCGGTGCCGCCGCAGTCGACGACGACGACAGCCATCTCGCCTTCGATCGGCGGTGCCTTGAAGCCGTCGACGGCCTCTGCGCCGGTCATTTCGGCAATCAGCTGCGCCACCGGGTGAATACCGCCGCCGGTGACGGAGACGACCTTGTTGCGCTGCTCGGTCGGCTCGATGACGAGCGGACCCCCCCAACCTGTGGAGCCTCGGGAGATTTTTACGGCTTTGTATGTCTTGGCCATGATGTCCTCCCCGCCCTTACAGCTCGACGCCCTGGCGGCGTGCCATGATGGCGGTGATGCGCTCGGTCAGCATGCCCTTGAGCAGGATGACGACGAGGCCGACGATGGCGTACCAGATCGCCACCTTGACGTGGTAGCCGGCGACGACGACGCCCCGCTTCTCAAGATCGAGCAAGGCCACGAGCATGCCGCCCCAGACGAAATATTCGCCAGGGTTGATGTGCGGGAAAAGGCCGAGCGGCGGGTGCACGTAGGATACGGCCGCGTCATAGAAGGCCGGCTTGTGCTTTTCTTCCAGGAACGAGCCGAAGGTATAGGCCATCGGGTTGGTTAGGAAGAACACCGCCAGCAGCGGCAGCACGGTGTAGCGGGTCAGCGCGATGCGGCCGGCACCACGCGCCAGACCGTGGACACGCTCTTCGCCGACCAGCTCGGTGACGGCGTAGAAGGCTGTCATCAGCACGACAAGTGTCGGGATGATGCCGGTGACGAAGCCGGCGAAAACCTCGCCGCCCTTCTGGAAGATGCCGATGAAGTACTTGCCGATTGCAGTGAGCCAGCCAAGCTGCTCTTCCTGCTGCACGTTTTTCAGCTGTTCCTTCAGCTGATCGGCGGTGACCGGGGCGCTGTCGGTCTGCGCCTGCGCCAGAACCACGAGATGATCGGAAGCATGCTCGACGGCGAGCTTGCCATGCAAAGCAGCATCCGAGACCATGGCACCCGCGACATGCAGATTGTGCACGGCCATGTCGGCATGCTGCGCCAACAACGAAAATACAGACATTTCTCCTCCTTATGCCGCCCGCCGGTTGAGCCCAGTCGGTGCGCGGCGTCCTCTAAGCCCTTGCTACATTCAAGCCGGACAGGCCCGGCTTCTTCCCCGGCTCTGACCGTGCTTTGTCGATCTGTTCGATCGCCCGCTTCACGGCCTCGGCCACACCGGGTTCCCCCTCCCCCATGATCGCAGGGTTGGACCGGAGTCGATCGAGGGGAACACCCTCGAATTCTTCATGTCGCTTGAATTTCGTGAAGACGGATCGCCCGCTCATCACCATCATGCGGCGCACCGTCAGGTCGGGCGTCACCACGACGAGCGCGATGGTCCCCTTGGCCAACCGGCCGCGAAAATTGCCGGCTCCGACGAAGCCATCCCTGTACTGGTCGGTGACACCGCGGAACACATCCGAATAGTGCCGCATCTGCAGCCAGACGCCGAGCGACTGCAGCGCCCACACAATAACCAGCAGAAGCAGTCCCCACTGCCAAATCGCCATTCGGTTCTCCTCCCGAAGCCTTCGTCGAAGCGCACCTTGGACCGACGCGCGGCAACAGCAAAGTGAGAACATTTGTTTCCGCGAATGTCAATATGTATGATATTGACCGCATCAGCTCATCCACAGGGCCGCCGGCCGATTTCGGCGGCGGCACGGCTGTGCTAGCCTGTCACCAAACGGGATGCATGCAATGGAACTGCCCTTCAGGGACGAACTGGTCCTTATGCCCGACCTGCGCCACCGGTTGCGGCAGTTGCGCTGGTTCCGTGCCACCTTCCGCGGCAGTGCCAAGGTGGTTTCGGACACGTTCGGCGTGCGTTTCGAGATCGACGAGGCGAAGCTCACCAGGGCCTTTCTCGACTGGGTCGAGATCATGGAAGCGCAAAAGCGCTTCGCCGAAGTCGACCGTGCCGACTTTATCGTCTTTGCCGCCGGCCTCGTGCTGCGCGAACTGATAAAGCAGGCGCCGGCCAGGGAAATCTCCGGCCTCGCGCAACTGACCGAAACAGAGCAGAATGCCAGCACGCTGGAGATCATCCGCTTCTGGCCGGAGGGCTTCCTCTACACCAACTACTGCGTCTCTGCGATTTCAGCCATCTACGAGCAGGAATTCGGCTCGGCACCCAGCATCGACAAATGCGCCGACGATCTGCGTACTTGGTGGTCCTATCGCGAGAACGTCACCGAGATGCCCGCCTATGCGGTGGCTTTCCTCGACCGCTTCCTCGGCGCCGAGCCGAACTGGATCACGCCGGACCGCGCGCAGTCAAGGCAAGCCATGCAACGGGCGCTCGGCTCCTCCCGCGCCAGCGATGCGTTGCGCCGGCTTTGAAGGCCCTTCGGCTTTATGCTCCAAAAGTCCTCAAACCACCGCGCTATTGAACATTTGACTTTTTGCCGATAGCGATGTGCGAAATCTGACTTGAGGAGACAAGCGCGTGGCGAGACCAAGGCCTATCATTTTCGATTGCGACGGCGTTCTCGTCGACAGCGAGCCCCTGGCCGCCCGCGCTTATGAACGGGTCTATGAAAAACATGGCATGCCCGGTGTTCACGGCGGCATCATCGCCCAGTGCATCGGCATGAAGCAGTCGGACATCATCGTCAGGATCAAGGAGTTGACGGGCCATCAGTTTCCGGCCGCGGCCGACGGCGACATCTGGGCCGAGACCAAGGTCCTGTTTTCCGAGGAGTTGAAACCAACGCCCGGAATTTCCGCCTTTCTCGAGGCGCTTGCCGGCGACCGCTGCGTGGCATCGTCGTCGTCGGTCGAGCGCATAAACCACAGTCTGGCGGTGACCGGGCTGGCCCGCTTCTTCGGCGATGCGATCTACAGCTCCTCGATGGTCAAGAACGGCAAGCCCGCGCCGGACATCTTCCTGTTCGCCGCGGCAAAAATGGGCGCCAACCCGGCCGATTGCATCGTCATCGAGGATTCGCCCTTCGGCATCCAGGGCGCGGTCGCCGCCGGCATGAGGGCGATCGGCTACACCGGTGGCGGCCACACCTATGCCGAGCATGGCGCACGACTAAAGGCGGCCGGAGCCGACTTCGTCTGCGCCGACTGGCGGGAAGTCAGCCGGCAACTATCCGGACTCGGTGTGCCGGCCTGATCCGTTACCGGTTAGGCAGTCCAAGGCGGGTCCATTCTTCGGGCGGGATCGTAGGCCCGACACGGAAGGTGAAGGACAAGACCCTCGTCGCATCGGGGTCGACCTCGCACCGGAAGCTCAGATGGTACCATTTTGTAGTTGTGCGGAAAGCGACATCCGGGGCGTCGAGAATATTGCCGGCCTTCAGCGGAACACTTGGGATCAACTCGGGAAAATAAGAGGCGTCCACCAATTGCTGGTCCAACGCGCTGGCGCAAAGTCTGGCAGCACGCTGACCGCGAGGCATGCCGTCCATTGAGGTCACGGCCAGCGCATCACCGGTCGCGCCCTGCGAATAGAGCCTGCGAACACCCGGAAGACCCGAGTAACTCGGCGATGCGGCAACAGCTGCGTCCTTGGAACTTGACCTCCCGGCGCTCCCGCTTCGGGAGTTCGAAACCTTTGCAGGATTGGGCTTCGGCGCGTCCGCGGGTTTGGGCGTAGGCGCTTCCGCCGATGTGGGAAGCTCGATCTCGCCGTCGCCGCCAACGGCAGCCAACGGCGTTGGCGGCGTCGCCGCCTGCTTGTCGGCGTCGTGCGCTTCCGCCTCTTGTTTGTCTGCCTGCTGTTTAGCTAGGTCCTGGGTTGAAGTTGCCTGCTTCTCCTGTGCGGGCTCGGCATCCTTCGGCGCGGTTATCGGCTTCTCGCTGGCCTTGGCTGAATCTGCCCGCTCTTCGGGGGCTGCCGGCGCGGCGGTTTTGTTCTCTGCATCCTTCGGCGCGACAGGCGGCTTCGCATCCTCGGCCGGCGACGGCGAGTTGTCCTGAGCGCTGGCCCCATCCAGGGATTTCCTGGGGCCGGTGTCCTTGGCGCCGAACTGAAAAACAGGTTTCAGCACCTCGATTGGCGAGGGCTTGCGAGGCAGTTCCGGCGGAGGCGGCTTTTCAACCTTCTGCTCGGGTGGTTTTTCAACCTTCGGTTCCGGCGGCTTTTCCTTTGGCGACGGCGCAGGGGCAGGTTTCGGTTTGGGCTGATCGGGCGGAGGGACGATCGCGATGTTTACCGGTTGCTCCTGCTGCGGCTGTTGGGGAGGCCTCGGCAGGCTGTAGACCAGGAGCGCTGCGATCAGCGCATGCAGGACCAGCGATGCGGACAAGCCCCATAGCAAATTCCGACGCCACTCTCGTGTCTCGTCCTTCATGCTGACCGATGTGGAATGAAATGGCGGCGGCTTCAAGCATAGGCATCGGATTGGTTTAATTTAACCGCTGACAGCTTGGTGATCTGGATGGACACTGGCAGGGCCGCGCCCCCGGAGACGGGCGCCACTCGACGATCCGTTGCAAGTGACGCCGCCTGGCCGGCAACGCGCCCAATTCCAGGAAAACCGCTGCGCACCTTTCCTGGAATTTACCTAGACCAGCATGCCCATCGGGTTTTCGATCAGCCGCTTGAAGGCGACGAGCAGTTCCGCACCCAGCGCTCCGTCGACGGCGCGATGGTCCGTCGACAGCGTCACCGACATCACCGTGGCGATTTTGATCTCGCCATTCCTGACCACCGCCCGCTCCTCGCCGGCACCAACCGCCAGGATCGTCGCATGCGGCGGGTTGATGACGGCGGCGAAGTCCTTGATGCCGAACATGCCGAGGTTCGACACCGCCGTGGTGCCGCCCTGATACTCTTCCGGCTTCAGCTTGCGGCTGCGGGCACGGCTGGCCAGATCCTTCATCTCGTTGGAGATCACCGACAGCGTCTTTTCGTCCGCCCTGCGGATGATCGGCGTGATCAGCCCGCCGGGGATCGACACGGCGACGCCGACATCGGCGTGCTTGTGCTTGACCATGGCGCCCTCGGTCCAGGAGGCGTTGGCATCCGGCACCGCCTTCAGCGCCATGGCCATGGCCTTGATCACCATATCGTTGACGGAGAGCTTGTAGGCCGGGGCCTCCCCCTTGTCGGTCTTCCTCGTCGGCGCTGCAGCATTGAGCTGCGAGCGCAGCGCCAGAAGCGCGTCGAGCTCGCAATCGAGCGTCAGGTAGAAATGCGGGATGGTGGTCTTGGCCTCGACCAGCCGCCGCGCGATGGTCTTGCGCATATTGTCGTGCGGGACGAGATCGTAGGAGCCTTCCTCGAACAGACGGAGCACGTCCCCCTCCCCCTTGAGGGGAGGCTGGCCGGCCAGAGGCCGGTCGGGTGGGATCGGTTCGACCGGGCTCGGCGCTAGGGAGGTGCCTTCTGAGGCGACCCCCTCCGTCCGCTTCGCGGACACCTCCCCCTCGAGGGGGGAGGAGATCGCCGCTTCGACATCGGTCTTCGTTATGCGGCCATAGGGGCCCGTGCCTGATATGGCGGAGAGACTCATACCCGCCTCACGGGCAAGGCGGCGGGCCAGAGGCGTAGCGCGGGTTCTCCCCTCCCCCTCGAGGGGAGGGTGGCCGGCCGCAGGCCGGTCGGGTGGGGTCGGTTCGACTGGGCTTAGCGCAATAGCAGTGCTCGGCGCCAGGGAGGTGCCTCCCGCGGCGACCCCCTCTGTCGACTTCGTCGACGTCTCCCCCTCGAGGGCGGAGAGCGGCGCCCCATAAGCCTCGCCATCGGCATAGATCCAGGCCACCGGCGCGCCGACAGGAATATCGATGCCTTCCTTGCCGGTGACATCGCGCAGGATGCCGCTGGCCGGCGCGTCGATCTCCATCGCCGCCTTGTCGGTCTCGATCTCGAACAGCAAATCGCCCTTTTTGACCTGCTGGCCTTCCGTGGCGAACCAGCGCGAGATCTGTCCGGTCGCCATGTCCATGTCGACCTTGGGAAGAATGACTTCGGTCGGCATCTTTCAGCGAACCCCTTTCACGAGGTCGCGCGCGGCGGTGATGATGTCGGGAACCTGCGGCACCGTGGCCTTTTCGAGCTCCGGATTGTAGGGGATCGGCGTCTCCGCGCCGCCCAGCCGCACGATCGGCGCATCGAGATAGTCGAACGCCTCGCTTTCGGCGATCATGGCGCTGACCTCGGCACCGATGCCAAGCGTCTTGACCGCCTCGTAGACGCACATCAGTCGCGACGTCTTCTTGACGCTGTCGACGACGGTCTGCCTGTCCATCGGCCGGATGGTCCTGAGGTCGACGACTTCGACGTCGATGCCTTCGGCTTCCAGTGTGGCGGCGGCGTCGAGCGCCTTCTGCACCATGATAGAGGTGGCGACGATGGTCAGGTCCCGGCCCTCGCGGCGGATGTCGGCCTTGCCGATCGGCACCGTGTAGTAGCCTTCGGGAACCGGCCCCTTCGCCTTGTAGAGCAGCTTGTGCTCGAAGATCATCACCGGATCGGGATCGGCGACCGCCGCCAGGAGCATGCCCTTGGCATCATAGGGCGTCGCGGGCTGGATGACCTTCAGGCCCGGCACATGGCCGAGCCAGGCCTCGAGGCTCTGGCTGTGCTGCGCGGCGGCACCCGTGCCCGAACCGGCTGGGAAGCGCATCACGACAGGCACCGAAACCTCGCCGCCCAGCATGAAGCGCATCTTGGCGGCCTGGTTGACGATCTGCTCCATGGCGAGCGTGGCGAAATCGGAAAACTGGAACTCGAAGATCGGCCGCATGCCGGTAAGCGCCGCACCGACCGCGACGCCAGCGCCACCCAGTTCCGAAATCGGTGTGTCGATCACCCGCTCGGTGCCAAAACGATCGACCAGATCGCCCGTCACCTGGAAGGCGCCGCCATAGACGCCGATATCCTCGCCCATCAGGAAGACGCGTTCGTCCATGTCCATGGCGACCGCCATGGCCTCCTGGATCGCCTGGGCGTAGCTCAGTTCACGCACCATCGCGTCCATCACGCCTGCTCCGTATACACGTAATTTCCGGTCTCGCGCACATCCGGCGACGGGCTCACCTTGGCGAACTCGATGCCATCGGCGATTTCCCGCGCCACCGCCTCACGAATGGCCTCGATGCCCGGGCCGTCGATGAAGCCGAATTCCCGCAGCTCGTTCTCGAACAGCGTGATCGGGTCGCGGTTCGACATCCAATCCTCGATCTCCTCCTTGGTGCGATAGCGGTTGCGGTCGCTCTTGGAGTGGCCGCGATGGCGGTAGGTCTTGGATTCGATCAGCGTCGGCCCCTCGCCCGCCCGCGCCCGCTCGACGGCCTTGTGCGATGCCTCGGCGACTTCAGAGAAGATGTTGCCGTTGACGATGACGCCCGGCATCGAATAGGCGGCGGCACGGTCGGCGATGTTCTTGACCGCGGTGGAGCGGGCCGTCGATGTCGACATGCCGTAGCCATTGTTCTCGCAGACGAAAATAACCGGCAGCTTCCACACCGCCGCCATGTTCAGCGCCTCGTGGAAGGCGCCCTCATTGTTGGCGCCGTCACCGAAGAAGGAGACAACGACCTTGCCGGTCTTCATCATCTTGGACGAGAGTGCCGCGCCGACGGCGATAGGAATGCCGCCGCCGACGATGCCGTTGGCGCCGAGATTGCCCTTGGCGACATCGGCAATGTGCATCGAGCCGCCGCGCCCCTTGCAGTAGCCGGTGGTCTTGCCGAAGAACTCGGCGAACATGCGCTTCACCTCGGCCCCCTTGGCGATGCAGTGGCCGTGGCCGCGATGTGTCGAGGTGATCTGGTCATCCTCGCCGAGCGGCATGCAGATGCCCATGGCGCTGGCTTCCTGGCCGATCGACAGGTGCATGGTGCCGTGGATCAGGCCACGCATGTAGCTTTCCTCGGCGCCCTCTTCGAAGCGGCGAATAAGATACATCTTGTAGAGCACCTGCTTGAGCTGTTCGGCGCTGTACTGGCGATAGACGAAAGGCAGGTTGGCGCGGCTGTCCGCGACGGCTTTGCTGGCTCCGGCCATGATCAGGCTCCCACGGTTCCATAGACAAGCTTGTCCTGGCGGGCGCGCAGTTCGGCGATCTTGGAGCCCGCGGCCGGGGCCGCGTTCGCATAGGTGATGAGCTCGCCCTTCTTGATCGGCGCCGTCACCGAACCGCCCTGCAGCAGGCCGCAAGGAATGGCCTTGGCGGCATGCGCCTCGGGCGCCGTCATGATCCAGGCGCGGTAGCAATATTCGCCGATCGCATCGAGCTTTTCGCCCGGCTGCATATCCTTCTTGGCCACCGCGCAGACCTCGGCCACCGGCTTCGCCAGCGGCACCATGTCGGCCTTGCCGTAGAGCACGACGCGGGCGCAGGTCAGCGGCACTTCCAGCGACGTCAGATGATAGGGGCGATGGAAGGTGAAGTATGGGCCCTTGCCCATCTTCAGATCTTCCATGCGCTCCGAGATACGCGGATGTGACATGTCGGCGACGACGAAAACGCCGGGCGCGACGCCCTTGCCGATCGAATAGTCGACGACGCCGACCCTGGACAGCACGCCGCCATCCTTCTGCGGCACCAGCACCTTGTTCAGTTCGCCGAGCGTCGCCGCCGGGCCATGCATGCCGGCCTTGTCCGGCACCAGTCCCGTGGCATTGGCGATCGCCGCCATCTCGACCATGGTCTTCGAGCCGTCGACGAATTCGACCAGCATACGCACATTCATGTGCCGGCGCCTGGCCTCTTCCTCATAGTCGGGCGGCGTCGCGTCGATGTTGAGCGGATTGTTCTTGCCCTTGCCGGCGGCGACGATCGGGTGGCCCATGGCCGAAACGAATTCGATCAGTTCCATGCAGGAGGACGGCTCGTCGCCGGCGCCCAGCGAATAGGTGACGCCGAGCCGGTCGGCCTCGCTCTTGAGGTAGGCGCCAATCGTGACGTCGGCCTCGACATTCATCATCACCAGATGCTTGCCGTGCTCCATGGCGCGCAAGCCGATCTCGGCGCCGACGGCGGGAACACCGGTCGCGTCGATGACGACGTCGATGAGATCATTGTTGATGACCAGGCTGGCGTCGTTGGTCACCGCCACCTTGCCGGCCTCCATGGCGGCCGTCATCGCCGAAGCGTTCGACACTTCGCGTGCATGCCCGGTTTCCTGGAAGGCGATGTCCACCGCCTTGCTGGCGGCGGGCAGGTTGAGCTCCGAGATGGCACCGATCTCGATGCCGGACATGTGGGCGACGCGGGTGACGATGTCGGTTCCCATTTCGCCGGAACCGATCAGGCCGATGCGGATGGGCTTGCCCGACTTGCCGCGTTCATCGAGATCGCGGGCAAGGCCCGTCAACGAAACATTGGAAGCCATACCGCTCGTTCCTCCCACATTGCAGGCTTGTTCAATCACCTGACGGGTATTGAACATCTGTATTTCTGTCAAGACTAATGTCCAAATTTGTGTACTTTTGCAGCACTTTCCCGGAGGGCTCGGGGACGTGAAAGAGAGGCCCGGGAAAGCCGGTAAATAGGGCGATCCGCCGGTTTGCTCCAGGCACCGCGGACAGTTCGCGGCCACACCTCCAGGGATGCACGGCGCAAGGGCTTGTTAGGGGCCGGTCCGCCGCGTAAAGCGCTTGCGGTGAACTTCCGTCGGTCAGGCTTTTCCGATGAATGTCCAACAACGGATTCGGCCTGCCGCATTGCCCGGCGACGGACCGGGACATTCGATTGCCGGCATCTTCGCCGCGGAATTGCAGGTTCCCTCCATCGGTCTCGACGACAATTTCTTCGATCTCGGCGGCGACTCGCTAAATGAGCGTCAGCACCGCGGTCCTGTCGGTGCCTCGCGCGTTATCCGGCGATCGGAAATTCGTGGAAATGCACGATCACTCCATCCGCGTCGATGAAGATGACGGCATAGGCGGGCGGCTCGTGGCCCAGGCTCCAGCTGTCGGAAAAATCGAGCGCGGTCTGGTGGTTGGTGCTGCGCAAAGTGCTGACCGGTATGCCGCGCCAGCTGCCGGCGATCAGCCGATGGACATGGCCGGCGAAGATGTGGCGGACATTGCCATGGCGCGCCAGGAGGTCGTGGAACGTATCGGCGTCGGCGAGCTTGACCGCGTCGAGCACCGGCATGTGTATCCGGAACGGCGGGTGATGCATGAAGAGAAAGACCGGCCGGCCATGCGCCTCTTGCAGCCGTTCGTCGAGCCAGTCGAGACGCGCCGCGCACAGCCTGCCCTCGACATGGCCACTGTCCAGCGTATCAAGCAGGATCAGCCGACCCTCGCTGCCGTCGAAAACGCTCTGCACGAACCCTTGCTCGGCGGCATGGGGGAACCTTTCAAGGAAAAGCACACGGTCGTCGTGGTTGCCGAGCATCAGCCGGCAGGGCCGAGAAAATTGCGCCAGCCTCTCCTGCAACGCCGCATAGGCGGTGCGCTCGCCATCATTGGTCAGGTCGCCTGATATCACCACTAGATCGGCATCGGCATGGTTTTCGCCGATATCCGCCAGGCAGGCGTCCAGTCTGGCAAGCGGATCGGAGCCGTAGAGAAGGCCGCCCGGTGCCATCAGATGCGGGTCGGAGAGCTGGATGATCTTCATGGGCATCGACCTTTGGCTGACGATTTCAGGAGGAACTGTCTGGAAATCGGCCGCATGATGCGGGACAAAACTGCCGCGCACGACCAGCGGCACGCTCAGACGCTGGCGAATGGGCGCCAGATCCGGTTCTCGTTGTCGCAGGTCAAGTAACGCGACGGCCCTGGCGGCCATGGTCTCCGGATCCTGGCGGAAGGTGGTCAGCGGATAGGCAAGCCAACCGGCCTCGGGAACATCGTCGAAGCCGACCACGCAGAGATCGCTGGGAATGTCGAGCCCGGCCTGACGGGCATGGTCCATGACGCCGAAGGCAATGAGGTCGTTGACGCAGAAAATCGCCTGTGGCCGGCTCTGGCCGTCGATCAGCGCCCTGCCCGCCTGCAGTCCGCCGGCATAGTCCGTATCCCTGCCTCGCGCGATCACGACCTCGGCGCCCAGGCGCGCCGCCTCGGCGCGGAAGGCGTCCTCGCGCTCGGTGATGGTGGGCGTGCCCGACAGCGATCCCGCCAGGCCAAGTTTCGTCATGCCGCGCGCGACGAACATCGCTGCCGCGAGCTTCGCCGCCGCGCCGCCGTCGGTCTGGATGTGATCGGCTTCCGGCTCGGAACGGCCGATGACCACAAGCGGCTGGCCGTTGCGCCGCGCAAGCTCGAAGAAGGATGATGGCGGCGAGCCGGACAGGATGATGGTCGCCTCGGCGCGATGGCCGAGCAGCGTCTTCTGGGCCGATATCAGCTCCTGTTCGGTCTGGCCGGTGTTGATCATCACCGGAACATTGCCGCGATGGATCAGGGCCTTGGTGAGCGCCGCGGCGAGATGGGCGCGAAAACCGACTTCCGGCTTGGTCACCACCAGCCCCACCAGCCGGCTCTGGTTGGCGAGCAGGCCGCGCGCCAGATCGTTGACCTGATAGCCGAGTTCCTCGGCCGCGCGCATGATTTTCTCGCGCGTCTCCCTGGCGACGCTGGCGCCCGGCGTGAAGGCACGCGACACCGCCGAGCGCGAGACGCCGGCCTGGCGCGCGACATGCAGGGCGCTGACCGAACGGAGCTTGTCCGAGATCTTGTCCCCCGTGGTCGAGTTCTTGTCCGCCGTCATCGGTTGACGCCCATGCTCGCGCTTAATTCGCCAATCCGCGACAGCACATCGGCCTTCAGGAACCGCTCGACGATCAGCATGAAGCCAATCGAAGCGCTTGCACAGCTGTGCATTGCGGCATGCAAGCTGCCCGCTCTCCGGGTTCCGGATAGGAGGTCCGGGTAACGGCTTGATGACGGTTTGAAGGGAAAGGCCTCTCTTCCTTCGCTAGCCGGTCACTCCACACGGCGCATCGCCGCGGATAACTCCCGATCCTCCGCCACCGCCGTCAGGATACAACCATCCCGCGGCGACGGGGGAACGCCTTTCAGGCCGTGGCCATGAAGCCGGAATTACTCTACTGCGCCGTCCAGCCGCCATCCATCGGCAAGGTCGTGCCGGTGATCTGCTTGGCCGCGTCCGAGCACAGGAACAGCGCCAGCGCAGCAAGCTCCTCGACAGTGACGAATTCCTTCGTCGGCTGTGCGGCGAGCAGCACATCGTGCTTGACCTGTTCCTCGGTCATGCCGCGCGCCTTCATCGTGTCGGGGATCTGCTTCTCGACCAGCGGCGTCCAGACATAGCCCGGTGCGATGGCGTTGACGGTGATGCCATCCTGCGCCACTTCCAGCGCCACCGTCTTGGTCAGGCCCGCAATGCCATGCTTGGCCGACACATAGGCCGATTTGAACGGCGAGGCGACCAGCGCGTGCGCGGAAGCCGTGTTGATGATGCGGCCCCATTTGCGCGCCTTCATGCCAGGCACCACCGCCTTGATGGCATAGAAGGCCGCGAGCAGATTGATGCGGATGATGGCTTCCCACTTGTCGTCCGGGAATTCCTCGATCGGCGCGACATGCTGGATGCCGGCATTGTTGACCAGGATGTCGAGGCTGCCGAACGCGGCCTCGGTGTCATGCACCATGGCGCTCACCGCCGCGCCGTCCATCATGTTGGCATCGGAGTAGCGGCACTTGACGCCGAAATCCTTCTCGATGCCGGCGCGCTCCTGCTCGATCGCGGCGGCATCGCCAAGGCCGTTGATGGTGACGTTGGCGCCCTCGGCGGCGAAGGCTCGGGCGATGGCCAGGCCGATACCGCTGGTCGAGCCGGTGACGAGGGCATTCTTCGAAGACAGGGAACCCATGATGATCTCGCGAGAGGAGGGAGGAGAATAGGAGCATATAATTGTGCGTCGCAGCATGACAATGACAGAGCCATGTGTCGATGCGATTACAGCCAGACGACAGCCCTGGTATTGCCCCGCGCGGTCCGGGACCGCGGTCGTCAGGCTGACACGGCACTGTCATGGTGCCGTGCAACATAATCGTGCGCATTCGCGCGGTCATTCCTGAACGCAATTCGCCTGACGAAACTTCACCTGACAAAACCTTGGGGGTGCAGCTTGGAAATCGCCGATGTTTTGAAGCGCGCCTATGCGATGCCGCTGACCAACCCGTCTTTTCCGCCCGGCCCCTACCGTTTCTTTGACCGCGAATACATCATCATCACCTACCGCACGACGCGCGAGGCGCTCGAAGCCGTCGTGCCGGCGCCGCTGGAGATCGACGAGCCGCTGGTCAAGTACGAATTCATCCGCATGCCCGATTCGACCGGCTTCGGCGACTACACCGAGACCGGCCAGGTCATCCCGGTGCGCTACAAGGGCCAGCATGGTGGCTACGTTCATTCCATGTATCTCGACGACGACGCGCCCATTGCCGGCGGGCGCGAACTGTGGGGGTTTCCAAAGAAGCTGGCCAATCCCAAAATCGTCCATGAGGGGGAGGTGATCGTCGGCACGCTGCACTATGGCAGCGTTCTGTGCGCCACCGGCACGATGGGCTACAAGCACCGCGAGGCCGACCACGATTCCGTGCTTGCCTCGCTCGCCGCCCCCAATTTCCTGATCAAGATCATCCCGCATGTCGACGGCACGCCACGCATCTGCGAGCTGGTGCGCTATTACCTGACCGACATAACACTGAAGGAAGCCTGGACGGCGCCGGCCGCGCTCGATCTGCGGCCCCACGTCATGGCCGACGTGGCGAAGCTGCCGGTGCTCGACATCGTGTCCGCCGTCCACTTCAAAGCCGATCTGACGCTCGGGTTGGGCGAGGTGGTCCACGACTATCTTGCCGGTCACGGCCAGCTCGCAAACAGCACAACCCTGCCGGAGAAAATTCGTGCTTGAACGCAACCGAAACAAGGAAGCCGCCGCCACCATCGAGGAGATCTCGGCGCAATACGACCGCGTCGCGCTGGTGTTCCAGGGCGGCGGTGCGCTCGGCGCCTACCAGGCCGGCGTCTACCAGGCGCTGGCCGAGGCCGGCTGCGAGCCGAGCTGGCTGTCCGGCGTCTCGATCGGCGCCATCAACGCCGCGATCATTGCCGGCAATGAGTCCAGCCGCCGGCTGCAGCGGCTGGAGCAGTTCTGGCAGACGATCTCGGGCCGCAAGATCTGGTCGTATACGCCGGAGGGCGACATCTACCGCGACATCCGCAACCGCACCTCCTCGTGGATGACGATGACCATGGGCCAGCCCGGCTTCTTCAAGCCGCGCAGTCCCAACCCCTGGTTCGAGCATGCCGGCGCCGAGGGCGCCACCAGCTTCTACGACACCGCCGAACTGAAGGACACGCTGGAGAGTCTGATCGACTTCAATGTCCTGAATGACGGCAGGAAGCGGCTAAGCGTCGGCGCGGTCAATGTCCGGACCGGCAACTTCGTCTATTTCGACACCGACAAGGTGCGCATCGGACCCGAGCACATCATGGCCAGCGGCGCGCTGCCTCCCGCCTTCCCGTCGGTCCGCATCGAGGGCGAGTACTACTGGGACGGCGGCATCGTCTCCAACACGCCGCTGCAGTATCTGCTCGACCAGGAAGAGGACCGCTCCTCGCTGGTGTTCCAGGTCGATCTGTTCAGCGCCCGCGGCGTCCTGCCACGCGGCATGGCCGACGTGCTGTCGCGCCACAAGGACATCATGTATTCCAGCCGCACGCGCCAGAATACCGACAATTTCCAGCGCATCCACGCGCTCAAGATGAAGCTGCTCGAGGCGCTGAAGCGCGTGCCCCCCGAGTTGCTGAAAGACGGCGAGAAGGAGCTGATCGCCGACTATTCCAACGCCGGCGTCGTCAACATCGTCCACCTGATCTACCAGCACAAGGGCTACGAGGGACACGCCAAGGACTATGAATTCTCCGGCACCTCGATGCGCGAGCACTGGGAGATGGGCCTGGAGGACACGCAGCGCACCTTGCGTCATCGCCAGTGGCTGACCCTGCCGACCAATGTCGAGGGCGTCGCCATCCACGATCTGCACCGCGAGGACCCGACCTAGCCAAACCCGTGCGGTGATTTTTCACCGGGTATCTCAGGTATCTATTGTCAGCGAGATTCCAGTCGCTCGATCGAGCGGGTCGCCGTTCAAGATTTGCCGGGGCCCCTTGTGCCGTTGGGCGCAGCGACGCGAAGCGGAACGAAGACCCAGGGATCCACGCCGTTACCTTGATCGAAGAGTGCGGCGAAGCAGATTTCCGCACCGTAGCAACGCTTTGAAGTCTTGGCATGGATGCTGGGGGCTGCGCCGCGCCGCTTTGCTCCAGGATGACGAAGCGATGGGCGTTTCGCGCCAATCTCCAAGGCATGCGCCGGCCAACGCAAATGCACGCACTCTCTTCAGACTTGCCCCTCGCTCAACGAAAAAGGCAGCGCCGGTCGCTGGCGCTGCCCTTATGTTCGAGAACTCTCGGCTCCGCTCAGAACACCTGGCGGAAGACGATGAACAGCACGAAAGCGAGCGTGATCGAGCACGGCAGGGTCAACACCCAGGCCAGCAACAGGTTGCGCACCGTCGACCATTGCAAGCCCGAGCCGTTGGCGGCCATCGTTCCGGCGACGCCCGACGACAGCACGTGGGTGGTCGACACGGGCATGCCGAGCCGGTCCGCCATGCCGATGGTCACCATGGCGACGAGTTCGGCGGCAGCACCCTGGCCGTAGGTCAGGTGGCTCTTGCCGATCTTTTCGCCGACAGTGACGACAATGCGCTTCCAGCCGACCATCGTGCCCAGTCCGAGGGCCAGCGCGACAGCCACCTTCACCCAGAGCGGGATGAACTTCGTCGCATTGTCGACGGCCTTGTGGTAGTCGGTCACCGCCTTCAGGTCGTCGTCTTTCATCGGCAGCAGCTTCTTCTTGTCGATCAGCTTCAGCGCTTCGCCGATCAGGTAGATGTCGTTTCGCGCGTTGCTGACCAGATCGGTCGGCACCTTTTCGACCGAAGCGTAAGGCTGCAGCTCGGCAGTTGTGTTGTGAATATAGGCCTGCAGAGCAACGGTCGTCTGATCGTTCCACGTCTTGCTGCGCACGGCTTCCTGCACGGCTGCCTTTGCAGCATTGGCATCGGCAACGGTGACGCCGGGCTTGACATATTTGCCCAGCGCCGTCTCGACGTTGACGGAAGCCGACTTGTAGGCCTCGAGATAGTTGATGTCGGGCGTGCGGTTGAGCGCGTAGGCGGTCGGCACGACGCCGATCAGGATGAGCATGATCAGGCCCATGCCTTTCTGTCCGTCATTGGAGCCGTGCGCGAAGCTGACGCCGGTGCAGGTGAAGATCAGCAAGGCGCGGATCCACCAGGGCGGCGGGGCATTGCCCTTCGGCGCTTCATAGAGAGCCGGGTTGCGCACCAGCAACTTCATTACATAGAGCAGGATGGCGGCGGCGAAGAAGCCGACGATCGGCGAGACGAGCAAGGTGGTGCCGACATTGGTCGCCTGCCCCCAATCGACGCCGCTGGTGGCGCTGCCGGCCGGCGCCATGAACTGGTTGGCGAGGCCGACGCCGATGATCGAGCCGACCATCGTGTGCGAGCTCGACGCCGGCAGGCCAAGGAACCAGGTGCCGAGGTTCCACAGAATCGCCGCGACGAGCAGCGCGAACACCATGGCGAAGCCCGAGGAGGAGCCGACCTGCAGGATGAGCTCGACCGGCAGCAGTGACAGGATGCCGAAGGCGACCGCGCCGCTCGAGGTGAGCACTCCGAGGAAATTGAAAACGCCCGACCACATCACGGCGAATTCGGCCGGCAGGGAGCGCGTGTAGATGACGGTCGCCACCGCATTGGCGGTGTCGTGGAAACCGTTGACGAATTCGAAGCCGAGCGCGATCAGCAGGGCGATGCCGAGCAGGATCCAGGGCACGGTCTTGGCTACCGCCAGATCCTGGCTCAGCGCGTAACCGACATAGACGATGCCGACCAGCACCAGCACGCCGAAGGCGGGCAGGAACCACTTCGCACTGCCTGATTGCTCGAGCGGATGCTCCGGTCTCGGGATGCCCGCTTCACTAGAAACTATGTCCACCATGTCCCACTCCTTTTGCATTGCAGCAAAGACCTGGGAAGGACGCTATGTCCGCACGATGAACCCTGTGTGACGCGAAGAGGCGGCTTTGCGCCTATGCCGGACCAGCCCGGAGCAGGCCGCGCGAGAAATCCGCTCCAGCATGCGCGAAGGCGCGACCTTCGTCGTCAAGCGCGGACCGCGAGGCGCCATCTCCATCGGCCCCGATAGCACGCTTGTCGAGGCCGTCGCATCCGATGTCCGCGTTGTCGACACGATCGGTGCCGGCGATGTCTTCAACGCCGCTTTCCTGGCAGCCATGGCGGCATCCAGCGTGGAGACCGGGTGCTTTTCGACTACCACCCGATGGGCACGCCGTCGAACGTCTGGAAGGAGCCGCTATCTCCAGGCGTCGCACTATCGATGATCGTGCGCAGGCCCCGCGCACTGTCCTCGACCGCCAGAACCGCCTGATCGCCTCCCATATCCGTCTTTACCCAACCTGGATGGAGCGACAACACCGTTATCCCGTCGACGCGCAAATCCTGCGCCAACTGGGCGCAGACCATGTTGAGCGCTGACTTCGAGCAGCGGTAGGCATAGTCGTCGTCATAATCATCGAGCAGCCCCTCAGCCATCGACCCCGCCCGGCTGCCGATGTTGGCGATGACGCGCATGCGCCCCGCAACCAGGTTCGGGCGCAGCGCCCTCGCCAGCAACAACGGACCGAGCGTGTTCGTCCGCATGACCTTCAGGAATTCATCCGGGGCAAAGCTGTGCAGGCCAGGGATCTCGCTGCGGATGGCGGCATTGTTGACAAGCACATCCACGGGTCTGCCGGTGAGCCGCGTGGCAAGGTCGCAAATGGAAGCGGGATCGGCGACATCGAGCGGCTGGAACTCGATTCGACCCGTGCAACCTTGAGCCGGATGCGTGCGCCCGCAACCGATCACGCGCCAGCCATGGTGGGCGTATTGCAACGCCAGCTCGTGGCCGAGCCCGCGCCCGGCGCCAGTTATAAGGACCGTGCCGCCATGCCCTTCCGCAGCCAAGTCAGGCGCTCTTGGCGACCGGCACGGTTTCCTGCCGGGCAATCATGGCGTAGACCTCGCCGGAATATTTGATGTGGCGTTGCTGCGTGGCGAAATCGACATGGGTGATGCCGAACGGTGTCGTATAGCCATAGGCCCATTCGAAATTGTCGGTCAGTGTCCAGGCGAAATAACCCCGCACCGGCACGCCCTCGCCCGCCGCCTTGGCCACTTGCTCGAGATGATCGACGTAGTAGGCGGCGCGCAGATCGTCCCAGACACGCCCGTCGTCGCCAACCTTTTCCGGCGTCGTGGCGACGCCGTTCTCGGAAATGTAGATTGCCTGCGGCGCATAGCGGTCGTTCACATAGCGCAGGATGTCGTACATGCAGCGCGGCCATATCTCGTAATCGACCGCCGAATAGATGCCTTTCGGTTGCACCCGTCGATAGCTTAGCGGCGCGAGTTCGTCACCCGCCGCGATCACCGAGCGACGGTAGATGTTGATGCCCAGATAGTCCACCGGCGCGGCGATGATCTGATTATCCCGGGCATCGACCGGCGGCAGCAGATCGCCGTAGAGCTCCAGCATGTCCTGCGGGTATGTGCCCGTGAAGACGGCGTCGAGAAACCAGCGGTTCTGGGCGCCGTCGAAGCGCCATGTCGCCGCGACATCGCGCGGATCATCGGTAGCGGCCTCCGCGACGTTGAGATCGAAGACGATGCCGACTGACGCATCCGCTACCTCGGCCCGGATGACTGGAACAGCCAGGCCATGACCCAGCAATGCATGATGACTTGCAGTCACGCCGCCTTTCACACCATCCCGCAATCCCGGCGCATCCTCACCGGTCGCGTGTCCCGACCAGCAGAAGGTCCAGGGCTCGTTGAGCGTCGTCCATTTCTTGACGCGATCGCCGAAGCTGCGGGCGGCAAGCCCGGCATAATCGGCAAAGGCGGTGGCGGTTTCGCGACTGTACCAGCCGCCACGGTCTTGCAACGCCTGCGGAAGGTCCCAGTGGTAGAGCGTTGCATAGGGCTCGACGCCGGCTTCAAGCAGATCGTCGACCAGCCGATCGTAGAAGGCGATACCCTTGGCGCTGGCGTCGCCTCGACCTTCGGGAAGAAGCCGCGTCCAGGCGAGGGAAAAGCGATAGGCGCCAAGGCTGAGCGCCTTGAGCACAGCGATATCTTCCTTCCAGCGATGATAGTGATCGCAGGCTATATCACCGCTCGAGCCATCCACGATCACGCCGGGAACACGGCAGAACCGGTCCCAGATGCTTTCGCCCTTGCCGTCCGCGTCATGCGCGCCCTCGATCTGATAGGCCGCGGTCGCGGCGCCGAACACGAAGCCTTGCGGAAAGACCAGACCGGCGGCGCGGGCTTCAAGGGTCCGGCGTGCGTTATCGATGCTTGATGTCATATTTTCTCTCGATGGTGCTGACGAGGCTTGCCGCCGCCAACGTCAGGAAAATGTAGAAGATGGCGGCTGAGTTGTAGGGCGCGAACGGCAGGAAACTTGCCGACTGGAATTCCCGCATACGCTGCGTGATGTCACGGATCGACAGGATAGAGAGCAAGGACGTGTCCTTGAGGATGGCGATCAGTTCGTTGCCGAGCGGCGGAATGATGATGCGGAAGGCTTGCGGCAGCACAACCAGCCGGGCAGTACGCCAGCCATTGAGGCCGAGACTGTGTGCTGCCTCGATCTGGCCCGCAGGGATTGCATTGATGCCGGAACGAAATATTTCGGCGAGATAGGCCGAATAGGCCAGCGCCATGGCGGCAATGCCGCGCACCAGGTTCGGCGGATCGACCACGCCCTGCGTCGCGTCCTTGAGCGCGCCGGCGAGCGGCAGGCCGACATAGAGAACGATAACCAGCATCGGGATGCCACGGATCGTGTCGACGATGAATTCCGAGCCGATCGAGAGCGGGTGTCTGCGGTGGATATGACCGCCGAAGGTCAGCAGCCCAAGCACGATCGCCAGCACCGCGAGCGTAATGCCGAACGCCTTGTCGCGATCGTTCAACGCCTCTGCTTGCCACAGCACGGGCAATGCGCCCGGCGCCGTTGCGGCGGGAACAAGTGCCGCGCTGATATCGGGAGCCTTGCCGATCGCGTCGAGCGCTTCCGGCGCGCCACGAAAGGTGCGCAGCGGCACATCGCGGTCGGGACCCCCGGGAAATTGCCCGTAGCGGACGGGACCAAGTATCCCCGACGGGGTCCCGGCCGTGACCGCGACCTTCCCGGCGAGAGACCCCACAAGCACATAGCTGTCGCGTGGCTGAAGCAGGAACCACGCGGCAGCGCAGATCATGAGGATGGTTGCCGCGATGCAGGTCAGGTCTGCCCGCCAGCTGTATTTGAGTTTGAGGAGCCCGACCCAGAGCAAGCCCATCATTGCCGCCAGCATGTAGGCGGCGACGGCCGCCCGGATCGTCGTGGCGACGCCCGCCGCGAATGCGATATGCGCGAAAAGCAGGATGAAGACCAACCCTGCGCCGTTCACCGCCGCAAGTGCGAAGCGGGAACAACGGTGCGTCGCGTTGCCGGTGCCATTGCGGGCGGCGATGAAGAATGCACCGAGGAGCACGATCGTCAGGCCGAAATAGGCTCGCAACAGGAGTGCGGCCTGGCCGCGCACCATGAGGTCGGCGGCATCCGTCAATCGCCGCGGCGTAACGCCTTGAACCACCAGATTGGAGGTGAACGGATCGACGGCGTTCGCCACGACCGAGGCCACGAAGGGATAGGCGACGCCGGTTGTCGCAAGCACCATCGCGGCGGCAAGGTTGACCCCGGCGGCGACCGTCGCGAGACGCGGTGACCTGGACGAAGCGCGCGAGAACACGACCACGGCAAGACCGGCGAAAAAGGCGACAGCCAGCACCAGAAAGCCAGGCACGAAGACCGACGAGCCGTTCTCCACGCCCAGGATGGCGCGAAGCGATCGCTGGTAGTTGATCGACGAAGCGAAGAGATAGACGATGAACGGCAAAGCCGCCACGATGATCAGATTGCTGGGCCGCAGGCGCATCAGAAACTGCATCCGGTCCCGTCCCTCCCTCACGGCGGCTCCGGCGCCCGGCACCGGAGCCGAAGTCTTTCAGGCAGTTATTTCACGCCCCAGTATTTGGCGATCAGCGCGTCGAGGCTGCCATCGGCCTTGATGGCCTTCAGCCCTTCGTTGAAGGCGGCGACATTCTCGTCACCCTTGCGGAAGACCAGCCCCAGGGGATCGGATTGGAGATTCCTGATCGGCACCACCAGTTCGCCCGCGAATTCCTTTTCATACGCGGCCGCATTGGCGCCGTTGATCACGACGCCGTCCACGTCCTTGTTCTTCAGCGCTATGACGGAGGCGGCGAAACTGTCATACGCGACCACATTGTCCTTGCCGACGATGCTTTCGGCGACCTGTGCGTCGGTGGTGTTGGCTTGCGCCGAGAGCTTCTTGCCTTTCGCCTTGAAGTCATCGAGGGACAGGCCCTCGTCTTCAACGCGCATGAGGACGGCCTGACTGTTGATGATGTAGGGGTCCGAGAAATCCATCGCCTTCTTGCGTTCGTCGGTGATGGATACGCCGGAGGCGACCAGGTCGAAACTTCCCTGGTCGAGAGCGGCGAAGATACCATCCCAGCCGGTGGTGACGAATTCAGCCTTGCAGTTGATCTTGCCGCAGACCGCCTTGATCACATCGACGTCGAAACCGACGATCTGGCCGCTCGCCGCGTCGACGCTTTCCATCGGCGGCGAGGTGGTGTCGGAACCCACCTTCAGGACCTTGCCTCCGAGGTCGGCGCCGCCGGCAGTGCCGGCCGTCAATAGCGTCAGCGCAAGTCCGATCAGAATCTTCTTCATGTTCTTTCCTCCCATGTCATGATTAGCGGCGGTTTCGCCCGCCGAGATTGTCCGGCTGCCGGCCGATGAGCTCGGGTCTCGAGACCATGGTGAGCTTTGAGGGATCCTCGCCCGCCATGCGTCGCAGCAGAAACTCCCCGAGCTTGCGGCCGAGGAGTTCGATTGGCTGGTAGAATGTCGTGATCGGCGGGGTGAAGTACGCGCTGACGTTGATATCGTCATAGGCGATGACGTCGACATCCACCCCGACGCGCCGGTCGAGGCTGCCCAGCGCCGACAGGACGCCCAGGGTGGTGGATTCGTTGATGCACACCAGGGCGGTGGGCGGGCTGGGCAAGCCAAGTAGTCTGAGCGCGCTGTCACGGCCGAAGCGGGTGGACAGATCGCCGTCGGCCACAAGGTCCATCGATGTGGCAAGCCCTGCCTCGTCGAAGGCGCGCGAAAAGCCGTCAATCCTGTCCAGGGCATAGGAAAGACGGCGATCCGCGTTGATCAGCGCTATCCGCCGATGTCCGCCCGCTATCAGCCGGGCCGTGGCGGTGAATGCCGCCCATTCATTGTCGACATCGACATGGGCATAGGTGAGCGGCTTGCGGCATCGGCCAAGCGACACGAACGGAAAATCGCTTTCGACCAGCATGTCGATACGCGGATCGTCGGCTTGCACGCCGGAAAAGATCAGGCCGTCGGCCGCGCTCTGGTCGACGATGCGGCGGGCTGTGTCGAAAGCGTCGCCGAAATCCCGGAAACCGTGAACGGAGAGCTGATAGTCGCTGTTTTCCAGCGCCTGGCTTATGCCGCTCAGGATCTGTGTGTATTCAACGCCGTCCCACTCATAGCCGGCAGCGGACGTTATCGGCATCAGCACCGCCGCCCGATAGGTCTTGCCGGTCCTCAGCGCCATGCCTCGGATGTTCGCCTGATAGCCCAGAGTCCGCGCTGCGGCGACGATGGCGTCCCTGGTCTGCTGGGCGACCACGGGGGAACCGCGCAGAGCCTTCGAGACGGTGGCGATCGAAAAACCCGTGTGGGCCGCCAACGTCTTGATCGTCGGCGAAAGTTCCCGATGCTCGGATTTTTTGCTCGCTGCCATGGACCGCTGCTTCTCAAGGGTCAGCATCCGTAACATCGGATAAAAACGTTTTCAAGAAGGATAAAAACGTTTTTATGTCCAAATTCCGGACATCGATCGAAGAGCGGCGATGATGCGCGACGGCACACATCACCGCTCCGTTCCGTGAAGTGGAATGGCCGGGCAAGGAGCCTGGGCCCGTTGCCGGCCCGGCACCAAACAAGCGTTCGGCTTCAGGCCTCAGCGCGCGGGTGGCGCATACATCAGGCCGCCGGCATTCCACAGCGCGTTGATGCCGCGCGCGATCTTCAACTGGCTCGACTGGCCGAGATTGCGTTCGAAGATCTCGCCATAATTGCCGAGCTTGGCGACGATGTTGTAGGCGAAGGCCGGTTCGAGCCCGATCTGCTTGCCGTTGTCGCCCTCGACACCGAGGAACCGGCGGATCGTCGGGTTCTGCGACTTCAGCGAGGCTTCCGCATTGGCTTGCGTGATGCCGTCCTCTTCCGCCTCGATCAGCGAGAACAGCGTCCAGCGCACGACATCGAACCACTTGTCGTCGCCCTTGCGTACGGCCGGACCCAGCGGCTCCTTCGAGATGATCTGCGGCAGCACCATGAAGGCCGCGGGATCGGTCAGCTTCAGGCGCTGCGCATAGAGCGCCGAAGCGTCCGTGGTGTAGACGTCGCAACGGCCGCTGTCGAACGCCTTGATGATGCTGTCGGCGGAATCGATGACGACCGCCTCGTACTTCATCTTGTTGGCGGTGAAGTAGTCGGCGACGTTCTGCTCGGTGGTGGTGCCTTGTTCCGCACACACCGTTGCGCCAGAGAGCTTCAGCGCGCTATCCACGCCGAGGTCCTTGCGCACCATGAAGCCCTGGCCGTCATAATAGGCGGCGCCGACGAAGTGGATGCCCATGCCCGTGTCGCGCGACAAGGTCCAGGTCGACTGCCGCGACAGGATATCGACGGTGCCGGCCTGCAGCGCCGTGAAGCGCTCCTTGGTCGACAGCGGCACGTAGCTGACCTTGTCGGGGTCGCCGAAAACGGCGGCTGAAACCGCGCGGCAGAAATCGATGTCGAAGCCGCTCCATTTTCCCTGGTCGTCGGGTGCTGAGAAGCCGGCCACCCCCTGGCTGACGCCACACAGGATCGAGCCCCTCTGCTTGACGATGTCGAATGTGTCCGCCTTTGCCGGAGCGGCCAGCGTGGCCGCTCCGAGGGCGAGCGCGGTGATCAATGCATGTCTCATGGTTCCTCCCTTGATGAGGCAAAGCCTCTCCTGCCGCCGGCACGTGAAGCACCGGACTTCGTGAAAATCGCTGTCGTTCTGTCAATTCACGCACCGCCAGACGGTGCGCTGGTCTGTCCTAAGCCTCTTGCGCCAGAACCGCCGTCAGCGTCTCGTCGAGAACGCCGACAAGATGATCGGCATTGGCCCGGCTGAAGATCATCGGCGGGCGCATCTTCAGGACATTGTCATGCGGTCCCTCGGTGCCGATCAGCACGCCGCGTGCCCGAACGCCGTCATTGATGCGGCGGGCAAGCGCTGTCGCCGGCGCCTTGGTTTTGCGGTCCGCGACCAGTTCGATGCCGAGGAAGAGCCCCTGGCCACGCACGTCGCCGACGATCTCGTAACGATCCTGCAAGGCCTTGAAGCGCGCCATGAGATAACAGCCTATCTCCTGCGCATTGCGCCTCAGGTCGTCGCGCTCGATGACGTCGAGCACCGCGAGCCCTGCCGCGCAGGACACCGGATTGCCGCCGAAAGTGTTGAAATACTCCATGCCATTGTTGAACGAGGCGGCGATCTCGGCGGTGGTCACCACGGCCGCCATCGGGTGGCCGTTGCCGATCGGCTTGCCCATGGTGACGACGTCTGGCGTTACCCCCTGGGTTTCGAAAGCCCACCAATGGCTGCCGACGCGGCCAAAGCCGACCTGCACCTCGTCGGCGACGCAGATGCCGCCGGCGGCGCGCACCATCGCGTAGACTTCCTTGAGATAGCCATCGGGCAGGAACACCTGGCCGGCAACGCTGGGAATCGATTCCGCCAGGAACAGGCCGGGTGCGCGGCCTTGCCTCGCCATGTCGGCGATCTGCTCGGCGACGCTTTCGGCAAAGCGCCTCGCATGCTCGCCAACAGGCCATTCAGCCGGTGCACGGTAGCTGTCTGGAATGGCCGCCTCGAACACATGCGCCGGGCGCCCCTTGCCGCCCTTGCGCTTGTATTTGTAGGGGCTGAGGTCGATCAGCTCCTGCGTCGTGCCGTGATAGGCCCAGTCGAGCACGATCGCGTCGCTGCGGCCGGTATGGGTGCGCGCCATGCGCAGCATCAGGCTGTTGGCCTCGCTGCCCGAACAGGCGAAGGAGGCCACGGACAGCCCGGCCGGCAGCGTCGCCGTCAGCCGCTCCGCATAGGTGACGATCGCGTCGTGCAGGTAGCGTGTGTTGGTGTTGAGCTTTGCCGCCTGCCTCGCGATCGCGTCCACCACGTCAGGATGGGCATGGCCGAGATGGCAGACATTGTTGAAGCAGTCGAGATAGGCGCGGCCGCGATCGTCGATCAGCCAGGCGCCTTCGCCGCGCACGAACTTGATCGGCTCGGAATAGGAGATGGAGAGATTGGGCAGCAGCGACGCCTTGCGCGCGGCAACGATCTCCGGGCGTGACCGGCCACTCTGCTGGAAGGTTTCAGGCGGGATGCCGGCGAGTTCGGCGGCATCCGGAAACAGTTCCTTCCACACGTCGAGATAGCGCTCTTCACCCACCCCAAGGATGTCGCGTGCGGCAAGACTGGTATCCGTCGATATCTGGAAATGCAGATGCGGCGCCCAGCCGCCATTTTCCGCAGGTAGGCCCATCTCGCCGACAAGCGCGCCCGCTTCCAGGCGGTCGCCGGCCTTCAGCCGCCGTCCAGCCTCATGCGCCATGTGGCCCCACAGGGTGATGAAGGGCGGGCAGCCCTGCGGCGCATGCTCCAGCGCCACCAGGCAGCCATAGCCAAGTGGATCCTCCTCGATCTCGACGCTTCTGACCGTGGCGGCGAGCGGCGTGTAAAGCCTTGTACCCGCCGGCATGAAAAGGTCGAGACCGAGATGGTTGGCGCGCCGCGCGCCCTCCACGAAACGCGACTGGAAGATGTCGCTTGTATAGACCGTGCGGGCCTCGCCCCACGGACCAATGCCGAGCGCAATGCCATGTTCGGCGCAATAGGCATCCCACCATGCTGTCGCCTTGTCGGGCTGTTGCGCGGCCGATGTCACCGTCATCGGATTTTGCGGATCGCCGTAGGGCACAAGCGCCTTGGCAAGCGTCGCCGGATGGCGGTCGAGGATTGGCGCAAGATGCGCACGGTTTGCCGCGATCCAACCTGTCACGGCGCGGGCTCCGGGAGCGGCTTCGAAGCCGCAGGCATGGCGCAGGATCGCCGTGGCGAAGCGCCGGTTCATCCTGCCCAGACGATTGAGCAGCCGCCAGGCCGGCGCTTCCGAGATCGACAGGTAAGGATTGTTGGCGGTCCGCTCCTTGCGCGCCGCCGACAGCGTCACCGAGGTGACGAGACGCATGGCGATGAGGTCGAAGAGCAGGTCGAGTTCCTCTTCGCGCAGCGGATACTCGGCGTGGAAGCCGGCGGCCAACCGTGCGGCCGCGCCAATCGGATCCTCGGCATCGAGGATGGCATAGGCGCAGGCGACGGCGACCTCGGCGATCAGCACGCTGTGCAAGGCATCGCCGAAATCGATCAGCCCGGCGACACGCTCGGGCTTTTCGGGATCGACGAGCACGTTCCAGTCATTGGCGTCGTTGTGGATCACCTGTGCCCGCAATGCAGGCAGGCGAGGCGCCACCTCGGCGTCGAAATGATCGAGCAACCGCTCCACCAAGGCGCGGTCCCGGTCATCACCGATGTGGTGAAGGCGCTGCCGCGCGCGACCGGCCTGGCGAATGTCCCAGTCGAACGAGCGCAGCGCGCCGGGATGAATGAAGCCCTGCAGGGCGCGGTCAAGCCGGCCAAGCGCACCGCCGAGGCTTTCAAGCAGCGCCGGCGTGGTCTGGCTCTCTGCCAGCGGCTGTCCGGCGAGCCATGACACCATACGCACGGCATGATCTTCGCCGCCCGTGCCCTTGGCATGCGCGAGCGAAGCGCCCCGTGCCGTCTTCCTGAGATGCGGTACGGCGAGATCCGGGCTGTTGCGCTCGAGGTGGTCGAACAACGCCGTCTGGAATTCGCTCTCGGCCAGCGGCTCGCTGGCGTTGACGATTTTCAGGATCCAGAGCGAGCGGTCGGGAGCAGCCAGCTTGAAATTCTGGTCGCGCTCGCTGTCGAGCGGCGTGACGCTGCCGGCAATGCCGAAGTGCCGCGTGGCGAGATCGACTGCCTCGCCTTGCGAGAATTGAGGTGCCGGGTGGGAGACGTTGGTCATCTGAAATCCGCATCTGCTTTGTCAAAGCTTGGCATGGGCCAAAAAATCGGGCATCCGGCAAAGCGTCGGTTGCGCCGGCACAATGACCGCATTGGCCGGCACATTAACGGAGCCAGGGGAGCGTGGCACGATGAGGGAACTGGACGCCAAGGATCGGGACATTCTGGCCATCCTGTCGAAGGAGGCCCGCATCCCGCTGAAGACGCTTGCCGGGCGCATCGGTCTGTCGCGCAGCGCGACGAGCGAGCGGGTGGCGTCGCTGGAGAAGAGCGGCGTTATCAGGGGTTACCGGGCCGATATCGGTCAGATGGACAAAGGCCTGGTCCGCGCCTTCCTGCTGGTCACGCTGATCCGCACGCCCTCCATCGGCATTCTCGACCAGCTGGCGCGCTATCCGGAAGTGCGGCGGGTGTCATCGGTGAGCGGCCAGCTCGATCTCATCGTCGAGGTCGAGGTGCCATCGATCGACAGGCTGAATACGGTGCGGGACCTCATTGCCACGCTCGGCGGCGTCGAGGACCTGACGACCGCGATTGTCCTGCGCAGGGATATCGAACGCGCCGTGGAGTGATCCCTAGAGCATGATGCCGAAAAGTGTGAAACGGTTTCGGACGACATCATGCTCTATCCGGCTCTAGACAGCGATCGTCTCTCTCGCTCCGTTTTCGCCACGCTCAAGCTCTATCTATTGGCTCTATCTATTTGGCGATTTCCAGCAGGGAAGACACCAGCAGCTCGCGTTCGTCTTTCGACAGCACATCGGAATCGAAGAGGTTCATGCTGCGCAGCCCCTCGATGGCGAGATAGCAGACCAGCAGCGATCTGAGGTCGTTCGTCTCGCCCTTCAGCCGTTCGAAGAGCTGCCGCTTGAATATCTTTATCGGCGTCATGAAATCGGGATCCTCGGCGATCGCCGAAAAGATCCAGGAGGCAGAGGGTTGCTTTTCCTCGCAATCATTGGCCGACAGCCTGATGTAGACGGCGAGCGGGTTTTTGCCATTGTCATTGCTGTTGGCCGCCTCCAGCGCTTGCTCGAATTCGCGCAGATAGCCCTCGACCAGCCCTTGCATCAGTTTGGCCTTGGTCGGAAAATTGTAGAGCAGCCCGCCTTTCGATACGCCGGCGCGGCTGGCGACGGCTTCCAGCGACAGGCTTCCGGGGCCGGACTCCCGTGCCACGTCAGCCGCCGCGGCGAGAATTTTCTCGCGCGAATTCGTTTTTCGGGCTCTCATGGCGCCTCCCATCGCAAGCTTAGGCCCAATTGACAAGACCGTCCAGACGGTACAGTAAGACCGCCGCTATTTGAAATCGGGACCTGCAGTCGATATGTGTCCCGATGTCCGTGCTTCGCGCCGGATTACGACTGAGGGGTCTTTCTTGTTCAAGCGCATACTTCGTATCGTCATCGTCTTCCTGGTTCTGCTCGTCCTCGTGGTCGTGGTCGGTGGCATTGTCGGCTTCAACTTCCTGCGCGACAACGGCATCAAGCAGTATTTCGCCACGATGAAGCCGCCGGCGGCGACCGTTTCGACGACCATCGCCAAGCCGTCGAACTGGACGCCGGGCGTCGAAGCGATCGGCACGGTGAGAGCCGTGCGCGGTGTGGACCTGACGGTTGAGACCACGGGCATCGTCAAGGAAATCCTCTTCCACGCCAACCAGAAGGTGCAGGACAACGCCGTCCTGCTGCAGCTCGACGACGCCGTCGAGCGCGCCGATCTCGAGGCACAGAAAGCACAGGCCGTGTCCGACCAGGCTGCATTCGCGCGCGCCATCGAATTGCAGCGGCGCGGCGTCGGCACCGACGCGACGCTGGACGCCGCGCGGGCGGCCGCAAGCGCATCCGCCTCGCAAGTCAACAGATTGCAGGCCGTGCTCGACCAGAAGCAGCTGACCGCGCCTTTCGCCGGCACGGCCGGCATTCCCAAGATTGACATCGGCCAGTATCTGGCGCCCGGCACCGCCGTGGTGACGCTGCAGGATCTCGATACTATGCGGGTCGATTTCTCTGTCCCCGAACAGCAGCTCCCGCTGCTCAAGATCGGCCAGACGGTTCGGCTGGGCCTCGGCGGCGGCGGAGACATGCCGTTCGCCGGCGCCATTCGCGGCATCGATCCCAAGATCGACCCGTCCAGCCGGCTGGTGAACATCCGGGCGGAGGTCGCCAATCCCGATGGCAAGCTGACCCCGGGCCAGTTCGTGCAGGTGCGTGTCGAACTGCCCGAGGAGCAGAACGTGCTGGTGCTGCCGCAGACGGCACTGACCACCAGCCTCTATGGCGATTACATCTTCGTGGTGCAGCCGGCGAAGCCCGCCGCAGCCGCACCCACGCAGCCTGCCAAGCCGGAGGAAAAGCCCTCGGCAGCCGCTGACAAGCCGGCGGACAGCAAGGCGGCGGATGCCAAGCCGGCGGATGCGATGAAACCGGCGGCCGAGGCAAGCAAGCCGGCCGACGCCGCGAAGCCCGAAAAGGCCGCGGACCCGGCCAAGCCCGCGCTGGTGCTGTCGCAGGTCTTCGTCAAGCCCGGCCGCCGCAATCAAGGCATGGTCGAGATCGTCGAAGGGCTGAAGGCCGGCGACGAGGTCGTCACCGCGGGCCAGAACCGCCTCTTCAACGGCATGTCCGTCAACGTCGACAACACGATCGACCCGACCAAATCGGCGAACCAGCAGGCCGGCCAGCAATGAGCTTTTCCGATCTTTTCATTCGCCGGCCCGTCCTTTCGACGGTTCTTGCCTGCATGATCCTGCTCCTGGGCTTCCAGGGCATCTTCAACCTGTCGATCCGGCAGTATCCGAAGGTTGACGAAACCGCGATCACCATCACGACCGCTTATCCGGGCGCCAGCGCCGACCTGATCCAGGGCTTCATCTCGGCCCCGATCGCGCGCGCCGTCGCCTCGACCGAGAACATCGACTACGTCACCTCGTCGAGCCGCCCGTCTTCCAGCACGGTGACGGTGCAGATGAAGCTCGGCTCCAATCCGGACGTGGCTTTGACCGAGGTGCTGTCGAAGGTCCAGGGCGTGCGCGGCACCTTGCCGGATGCGTCCAAGGATCCCGTCATCGTCAAGGGCACCGGCCAGCAGTTCGCGATGATGTACATCTCGATGCAGAATCCGAACATGACCAAGGAGCAGCTGACGGAGTATATCGAGCGCGTCATCAGGCCACGCATGTCGACCGTCGAAGGCGTCGCCGACGTGCAGATTTTCGGCGCCCAGCAATATTCCATGCGCGTCTGGATCGATCCGGTCAGGCTTGCCGCGCGCGGCGTGACGGCCGCCGAAGTTCTGGCGGCGATCAACAACTCCAACTTCCTGTCGGCGCCCGGCAACACCCAGAACGAATATGTCGTCTCGTCGATCACGGTGCGTTCGACGCTGCAGACGCCCGAGGCGTTCGCCGAATTGCCGCTGCGCTCGACCGATGGCAATGTGGTGCGGCTGCGCGACGTCGCGCGCGTCGAACTCGGCGCCGAAAACACCGACACCAGGGTCAGCTTCAACGGCAAGCCTGGCACCTTCCTCGCCATCTTCCCGACGCCGGCCGCGAACCCGTTGACCACGGCGGCAGCGCTCACCAAGCTCGTGCCGCAGATCCAGGAAACGCTGCCGAAAGGCATGACGATCGAGATCGTCTACGACGCCACCGGTCAGATCAGCGCCTCGATCGACGAGGTGTTCAAGACCATCGCCGAGGCGGTTGCCATCGTCGTGGTCGTCATCCTGCTCTTCCTCGGCTCGTTCCGTTCGGTGATGATGCCGATCATCACCATCCCGCTGTCGCTGATCGGCGTCTGCTTCCTGTTGTTTGCGGTGGGCTATTCGATCAACCTTCTGTCGCTGCTGGCCATGGTGCTGGCGATCGGCCTTGTCGTCGACGACGCCATCGTGGTGGTGGAGAACATCCATCGCCACATGGAAGAAGACCACATGTCGCCGATGCAGGCGGCCTTCAACGGTATGCGTGAAATCGCCACCGCCATTGTCGCCATGACCATGACACTGGCTGCCGTGTTCGCACCTCTGGCCTTTACCGGCGGCCTGACCGGCTCGCTGTTCCGCGAATTCGCGGTGACGCTGGCTGGATCGGTTGTGCTATCGGGCGTCATCGCCATCACCATCACCCCGATGATGTCGGCGCGCCTCCTGAAGCCCGGCAATGCCGGCCGTTTCCAGCGCATCGTCGACGGCACCTTCTCGCGGGTCGAGCACGTCTATGAGCGTGCCGTCACCGGTTCGCTGAACTATCGCCCGCTGACGCTGATCATCGTGCTGGCGCTTGTCGGCGTGACCGGCTTCATGTTCACCAAGACCTCGACGGAACTGGCGCCGGAAGAGGATCAGGGCTTCCTGCTCTCGCTGGTAACGGGGCCGCGCTATGCGACCTCCGATTACACCGAGACCTACGTCAACCAGATCCTGGGCCTGGTGAAGGACATTCCTGAAACGCGGGCGCAATTCTCGGCCGTCGCCTTCGGCGGCACGACCAACAGCGCCTTCGTCGGCTTCGCCTTCAAGGACTGGGCGGATCGCAAGCGCAATTCGAAGCAATTGCAGGCCGATATCACGGCCCGCATCGCCAAGGTTGCCGGTGTCCAGGCCTTCGTCTTCGCCCCGCCGACGCTGCCAGGCTCCGGCGGCGGCCTGCCGATCGCCATGGTGGTGCGCTCGACCGGCAGCTCCGCCGAAGTCTACGAGGCGGCCGAGCAAATCAAGAACAAGGCGCAAGCCTCCGGCCGCTTCATCGTCGTGCAGAACTCGATGGCCTATGACGCGCCGCAGGTGACTGTGACCATCGATCGTGACCGCGCCGCGGCACTCAACCTGCCGATCGCCGATATCGGCCGGACGCTGACGCTGCTGGTCGGCGGCGCCGAAGTGGCGCAGTTCGACCGCGACTCCAACAGCTACGACATCATCCCGCAGGTGCCGCAGGAATTCCGCGACAATCCCGAAAAGCTCGGCGAATATTTCGTCCGCAGCGTCACCGGCGAGATGGTGCCACTGTCGGCGGTGGTGAAGATTTCGAACAATGCGGCGCCGGCGGCGATCGAACAGTTCAACCAGCTGAACTCCTCAACCATATCAGCGCTTCCGCTGCCCGGCGTCACCACGGGCGACGGCTTGAAAGTGCTTGAGGACATCGCCCGGGAAAGCCTGCCCGATACGTTCTTCATCGACTATTCCGGCCAGTCCAGGCAGGAGAAGGAGCAGGGCAACACGATCCTGATCGCTTTCGCGGCGGCTGTCATCGTCATCTATCTGGTGCTGGCGGCGCAGTTCGAAAGCTTCCGTGACCCATTGATCATCATGATGGCGGTGCCGCTGTCGATCTTCGGTGCGATCGTGCCGCTCAATCTGGGCCTCGGCACACTCAACATCTACACGCAGGTCGGTCTGATCACGCTGATCGGCCTGATCACCAAGCACGGCATCCTGCTGGTGGAATTCGCCAACCAGCAGCGTGAGATCCATGGCATGCGGCGGCGCGACGCCATCATCGCCTCGGCCAAGGTGCGCCTGCGGCCGATCCTGATGACGACGGCGGCGATGGCGCTCGGCGTGGTGCCGCTGATCGTCTCCAGCGGCGCGGGTGCCGCGGCCCGCTACTCGATGGGCCTGGTGATTTTCACCGGCATCCTGGTCGGCACCATGTTCACGCTCTTCGTCGTGCCCATGTTCTACACCTTCATCGCCAGCAAGGATCTGCCTCAGCTTGCCGAGAAGCCTGATCCCAAGCTGATGCCGGCATTGCCGACCTGAAGCATTCCAGAAAAGTGTGTAACGGTTTTCCGATCGGGATTGCGCAAACAAACAACTGAAAAAGAGGCCGGAGATTTTCCGGCCTCTTTTTTGGCTGGGCTCGATGCCGCCGGTTTGAGTTGAGCTCATTATCACTATCACTGGAGGGCATTCCGGCGGGAGCCTTGGACGGGTGCACGGCGACGAACGGACAACCCGTTCCCGGCCTGCTACTTGACGATGACTATGCTGGTATTGGCCGGCCCGAAGGTCTCGACCGACTGATAGAAATCGGCGGCGGCGGCGGGATGCAAGCGCACGCAGCCATGCGAGGTCGGCTGGCCTAGACGCTTGATGGCAGAGGTCGCGTGCACCGCGTAGCCGCCGCTGAAGAAAACCGAGTGCGGCATCGGTGCGTCGTCGTATTTCTTCGAATACCACATCTCATGCATTCGCGTCGGCTTGAACGAGCCGATCGGCGTCACATGCGCCCTGTCGCCGGTGGAGACCTTCCAGGCGAAGGTCGGCCGGCCATCGACCGAGACCTCCATGACCTGCCGCGAAAGCGAGACCCGCGCCACGATCTTATTGGCGGCATGACCAGCGTTGGCACCGAACAGAAGCGCGGTACCCGTGAGCACGGCGGCGGTGATGTTGATCAACTTGGCGGCAATGGTGGTGTGCATGACGTCCCCTCTCTCTGCCGGTCCAGCCGGCTCCAATTCGATGCAGGGCTTATCGCTGCGGATTGTTTCGGTTTAATTTCGTTAGGCGCGCGGTTATGTTTCGGTAATGTTTCTCAACAAGGTGTGCGTCTGCCGCTCCGTGGCGCTGCCACGATGATTGGCGATTGGCCGACACGCCTGAATGCGCGAAACGAAAGCGCGTATTATCCTTATATGAAAGAAATTTCACCGATTTCGAAACCAATCTGCAACAAAGCGCGGCTTCAGGCGGCATGATACGGATACAGGCCGCCAGCAAGGTTGATGCAACGAAAGCAGACGGCAACGGTCATGGGAACGAAAACGAACACGCGGTCCTGGCTTCTCAGGATCAGCATCGCGCCGGCAACGGTCGGCGGCGCTGGCCCGGTTGCCGGCGGCCCCATGTCACGGCTGGCGGCAATGGCCTTGAGCGAGATCTCGACCCTGAATGCCGCCCTGTTTTCCGCCACGGTCTGGATTGTTTCCAGCCTGCGCATCGTCCGGCTCTGGGCCCTCTGGCGGGTTGGCCCTCGGCTGCTGGCATTGCGCGGCCCCTCCGGCAACTTGCTGCCGAGAGGACCGAAGGCCCGCGCCGCGACGGGGGGCTCCGTGGGCGGCGCGGGCACTTCGGGAGTTTCCTGAAGCGACCCGCGACACATCCATTTCTGGGGAATTGGTCCGATGAAAACGAAATTCGTAGCCTCGGTGCTTTCCGCACTGCTTTATGCACAGGGCCTGCTCGGCTTTGCCGCTCTTGCCACCGTGCTCCTCAAGGAGCGTGCCCACGCAGGTGAGTTCGCCACGGGCAACGACATGCCATCGGGCCCATCGCTGCTGGTGGTACGCTGAACCTCGGAGCATCGGTGCGAAAATGAAAGATCCGATGCTCAGCCGGAAAGACAGACCGGGTTCCCGGCCGTCAGTCGGCGAATTGCCGTGGCGGATCGAACCGGTAGCCCGCACCGCGTATGGTGGTGATGGTCTCGGTGTCGAGCTTGCGGCGCAGCCGCACGATGCGCGAATCGATCGAACGATCGAAGGCGTCGGCATTCTCGGCCGGTGCGGCGGCGATGATGTCGTCACGCGTCAGCACCTTGCGGGGGCTCGCCAGGAACAGCCTGAGCAGCGCCACCTGACCGGGCGAAAGCTGTTCCTCGGCACCGGAGCGATGCATGACGATCGCCGATCGCAGATCGACGGTCGCATTCTCCAGCACGATCAGTTCCTGGGTGCCCCTGCCGCGCCGCGAAAGCAAGCCGCCGACACGCGCGGCGAGTTCCCTCACATTGAGCGGGCTTTCGACAACGTCGGCGGCGCCAAGTTCGAGCGCCAGCACCTTGTCGACGAGATCGGCCGGCCGGCAGATCAGGATGAAATCCGGCCCATCCTCACCGCCATGGCGCCTGAGCAGATCCCGCCCTTCCGCCTGACTGAGACTGTCACCGACGACGACGACATCGATGCCCTTGCCCGCCAGCAGCGATTCCGCCTCCCAGGGCTGCCGCGCCTGGCGCACATCATGGCCCCGCCGTTCAAGATGGTCGGCAAGCTCGGTCGCGACCACGTCGGCGACGGAAACAAGCGCGATGACGGCTCGTGCGGCCATGTTCTCCAACCGTTCCCTGGCAACCGGATATGAGTGCTGGACATCATGTTTATACCCAATCTACTTTCCACTGAAAGTGGGAGCGAAGGCGCCGTGCGGGCAAGAATTGTCATCGTCGAGGACGAGCCCGACCTGAGGGACGCGGTCGCCGAATATCTTGGCGCCGCCGGCTATGACGTTGCGACCGCCGAAACCGCGGCCGCGGCACGCAGCCTGATCGAAGCGCAGGCGTTCCATCTGGCCATCCTAGACATCGCCATGCCGGGCGAGGACGGGCTGTCGCTCGGCCGCTGGCTGCGCTCTAAAATGCCGATCGGCATCATCTACGCGACCGCCGCAGGCACCGCGCTCGACCGCATCGTCGGGCTGGAACTCGGCGCCGACGACTATATCGTCAAGCCATATGAGCTGCGCGAGGTGCTGGCCAGGGTCCGCAGCGTGCTGCGCCGTGTTCCGCAGCAGACGGAGCTGGGGGACAGGAAAGCCAGGACGGAGCGCCGCTCCGTCGCTTTCGGCCCCTTCCAGGCCGATCTCGACGGCAGGCTGGTCACCGGCGCCAACGGCGCGGTGATCGACATGGCCAAGAGCGAGTTCGATGTACTGGAGGTTTTCCTGACCCGCGCCAACCGGCTGCTGACACGCGCCGCGATCTCGGAAGCGATCGGCTTCACCGAGGATCCGGAATCGTCGCGCGCCGTCGACATCCGCATCATGCGCCTGAGAAAGAAGATCGAGACGGACCCGGCCAACCCGAAATTCCTGCGCACGGTGCGCGGCGAAGGCTATATCTTCTCGTTGCCGGCCCGCGATGGCAATTGAACGCCGGCGTAGGAGGCTTCCTTTCCGGCCCTGGCCCGGACCGGATTCGACATGGCAGCGCAATGACGGCTGAAGATGACCGCTGAACCAGCAGGCACGGGTACACAGGGGGACCGGCAGGGCGCGGCGATGGCGGCCGTGCGTGTCGTGCGCCGGTTGCGCGAGGCCGGGGACTGGCAACGCGAGATGGACGGCATATTGGCGACGCTCTGCCATGCCATGGATTGCCAGCGCGGCATCCTGTTCCGCTTGCGCGAACTGCCTGGCCAGGGGTTCGCCCAGTCGGTCGCCGCCTACTGGATCGACCCCGCCTCCGGCGGCGAACTGGCCTCACCGACCGTCATCGTGCAGTCGATCGTCAACTCCGATCCGCTGCTGGAGCGGCTGGCCGAGGATGAGCGGCAAGGCAAGATCTTTGCCGGCCATACGCGCAATCTCGAAGGCTTCCTGAGAGGCGATTTCGAGAAGCAGAGCATCAAGTCGTTCCTGTCGGTATCCGTCTTCGCGCACGGCCATCTATGGGGCACGCTGGCGGTCAATGATTGCGTCGAGGAGCGCGAATGGACCGACGAGGAAGAAGCGACGCTGCACATCATCGCGCTCGCCATTGGCGATGCCATCGAACGCTCGCCCTCCGACGCCCATGCCAGCGAGGTCATTCGCCGCACCATGCTGCAGGCCTCGCTCGATGCCATCGTCGTTATCGACGAGACCGGCTCGATCATCGAATTCAATCCCGCGGCGGAAAAGATGTTCGGTTTCCTGCGCAGCGACATCCTGGGCAAGGATCTGCTCGACACCATCGTGCCGATCTATTACCGCAAGGGCTATTCCTCGGGAGCCGAGTACATGTCCGGCCGCGGCGCGTCGATGGTCGGCCAGCGGCTGGAAACGGTGACACAGAATGCCGCCGGGGAAGTGTTCCCGATCGAACTGACGGCGACCGAGATGCGGGTCGCCGACCGCCGCCTGATTTTCGGCTCGATCCGCGACCTGCGAGACAAGCTGCGCGCTGAGGAAGAGATCAACCGGCAGCGCGAAAAACTGCATCAGAACGAAAAGATGGCGGCGATGGGCTCGCTGCTGGCGGGTGTCTCGCACGAGCTCAACAACCCGCTGGCCGTGGTCGTCGCCCAGTCGACGCTGCTGCATGAATTCGCGTCCGATCCGCAGACCAAGATCCGCGCCGAGAAGGTGCGCGCCGCCGCCGAGCGCTGCGGCCGCATCGTCAAGAGCTTCCTGTCGATGGTCCGCCTCCATCCCGCGGCACAGGCTGAGACCGATCTCAACCAGGTGATCCGCGCCGCCCTCGAGGTAACCGCCTATGGCGCGCGCTCCAGCGGCATCATCATCGACACCGATTTCGCGCCGGGTCCGCTGCTGGCCATGGCCGATGCCGACCACGTGACGCAGGTGGCGGCCAATTTCCTGATCAACAGCCAGCACGCTTTGGCCGGCGTTGCCGGCGATCGGCTGATCAAGGTGCGCACATTCCGCAGCGACCGGGGCAATCCCGGCTTTTCGGTCGAGGACAACGGGCCCGGCATTCCCGAAGCGATCCGCGACCGCATTTTCGAATCCTATTTCACCACCAAGCCGGTCGGCGTCGGCACCGGCATCGGCCTGTCGATCTCGAAATCGATCATCGAGCGGCACAATGGCAATGTCTGGTTCGAGGAGGTGCTGCCCAGAGGCGCGCGTTTCGTCGTCCAGTTGCCGGCCATCTCCGCGGGCATCGCCGCCGCCGGCGAAACCCAGCCGCGCTCGAGCGGCCTGCGTCATGCCCTGATCATCGATGACGAGCCTGACGTCGCCGGCTCGCTGTCCGACATTCTCGAGTTGATGGGCATCAAGTCGCGGGTTGCGCTCATCTGGGAATCGGGCGCCGCTACCTTGAGCGGCCACATGCCGCCGGACATTGTCTTTTCGGACCTGCGCATGCCCGGCATCAGCGGCATTGCCATTTATCGAGAATTGCTGGCCGAACGGCCTGACCTCGCGCGGCGCTTCGTGCTGGTCACCGGCGACCTGATCGGCGCGAAGGCGGAAATCGAGGCCTTGCCGGCGCAGCAGCGGCCGCAGATCCTGGAAAAGCCATTCAGCACGCTGGATGTACGAAGCGTGCTTTCGAGCATCGCCGAGCAGGCGGCGTTGAAAGGCTAAAAAAGAAGCTCCCGACCGACGGTGCGGCGGGAGCCGAAGGGAGCGCTGGAGGGAGCGCTCGGGGAGATCGCGGCATGACCCCGGCCTGGAAGCCGGCTTCGGGATCAAGCCTGGAAATCAGAAGACGTTCGGCGTGTTGGTCAGAGGCGCGGCGTTGGCGATCATGCGGATCGCGCGGGCCTTGTGCGTTCCGGACTGCTCGGCGATGGCGCGCAGACAATCCACGCTCTCGGCGCCCCAGGCCTGCCCCTTGCATGCGAAGTCGACCGCCGGCATCGGCAGGCGTGCGGTCCTTGTGGTGGTCAGCGCGCCTGCGACGATGTTGGCTGGGGGATTGAGCGAAGCGAAGGCCGGGCCGGCCGCCGGCGTGAACGCCAGGCAGGCGAAGGCGCAAGCAGCCAGCGCCATGAACATTGCCATCGGGTGGTCGCTGGCGCGCTGACGTAAGGCCAGTTTCGGGCGGCGGTCAGCGCGCTCCGGAGCCTGGAGCCGACAACCGCCGTTGGGGATCTGGACTTTCGCATGCATCGTAGTTCCCTTCGTTGATTTTCCTTTTTCAATAAAGTGAACTTAATCGCGCCTTGTAACAGCTGAACGATGACGTAAAGTCAGGCTTGTAACAGTTATGAAACAGAACTCCGGGCACAACCGGGCAAAGTCAGTCATTCCGGGCACGTCAAGGCGGGAGGCGGCTTCGAAGCCGCAGGCTAACACCCGGATTCTCCGGGGTTTTCAGGCCGGCGACAGCACTGGATTCAGCGGCGGATAGCGCGCAAACTCCGCGCCAAAATCATACTGGTTTTCACAAGCCATTGCATTTCAATGCAAAATATGCTTTTATTGAATGAGTATTCAACAAAAAACGAGACTTTTATGAACCCGCACCTGCGTGACGTGGCGATCCCTAACGATTGGGACCGGCGGGGTCTGCCGGGCTGGAGTTACCATTCCGACGCCCTCCTCGAACTCGAGAAGGAGCATGTCTTCCGCACCCATTGGCAGATCGCCGGACACGTCAGCGACATCCCGGATGCCGGCGACTACCTGACCATGGATGTGGTCGGCGAACGCGCCTTGATCGTACGCGGCAAGGACGGCGTCGTGCGCGGCTTCAACAACATGTGCCGTCACCGTGGCAGCCGCGTCGTCGCCGACAGCAAGGGCAATTGCAAGAACGCATTGGTGTGCCCGTTCCATGGCTGGGTCTACAATCTCGACGGCACGCTGCGTGGCGCCGCGCGCCCGCGCTCCTTCCCTGATCTCGACAAGACCGAGTTCGGCCTGATGCAGCTCGATCTGGAAATCTGGATGGGCTTCATCTTCATCCGCTTCCGCGATGGCGGGCCGCAGCCCTCCGTCGCCGAACTGATGAGGCCGATCGAGACCGAATTCGCGCATTACAAGGCCGCCGACATGGTGCCGTCCTGGGGAATCTGGACCCAGACGACCCCGGTCAACTGGAAGTCGGTGCGCGACGTCGACAACGAAGGCTATCACGTCGCCATGGCGCATCCCGCCCTGCAGGACCTCTATGGCGCGACCTATTTCGACGAGCCCTTCATCAATGGCGTGTCGCGCTCCTTCGCCACCTACAACCCGCATGCCGGCCGCCGCTGGAGCGTCAGGAACTACATCAAGATCGCGCCCGAGCCGACACACCTGCCCGAACACCTGAAGAAGGCCTGGGTCTATTACGGTATCTTCCCCAACGCCGTCCTCTCGGTGATGCCGGAATCGGTGCAGTTCTATCAGGAATTCCCGCTGTCGACGGGGGAGACCCTGCTGCGCGGCGCCATCTACCGCTACCGCGACGAAAGCCGTGAACAGGCCGCCGCCCGCTACCTGTCCTTCCGCATCGACCGCGACACCATGTCGGAAGACGTGCAGCTTTCGGTGTGGTCGAACGAATCCATGCTGTCCGAAGCCTTCGGCGGATTCTATCTCTCCGACCTCGAATATGGCGTGCGCACCCACCACGACCATCTGCGCAAGATGCTGCCGGTGCTCGGCCTGGAGACCGCGCCGGAGGAGAAGGATATGTGGAATTTGAATGACGCGTTGAGGTCGAGGGGGTAAGGCCGCCAATCTCCCCCCTTGAGGGGGAGATGGCCGCGAAGCGGCCAGAGGGGGTCGCTGCGCGTGAAGCGCCAACATTTCGGAACGATAGATAGCGCTGGCGATTTACGTGAGACGACCCCCTCTGTCGCCTTTGGCGACATCTCCCCCTCAAGGGGGGAGATACTAATCACCCCCGCCAAACACCCTCTTTCCTCAAATCATCCATCGTCCGCGAAATGCCTTCGCGCAGGATGCCGACCATGTCATCGATCTGCTCGCGTGTGATGACCAGTGGCGGCGACATCACACACATGTTGATCAGCGGCCGCACCAGCAGGCCGAGCTCGTGGCAATGGGCGTCGATGCGCTTGCCGACATCCTTGTCGAGCTGCAGCGGATCCTTGCTTTCGCGGTCGGCGACGCATTCGACGCAGCCCATCAACCCCAGGCCACGCACCTCGCCGACCAGCGGCAATTCCTCCAATGTCTTCAGCCGCGCCTGGAAATAGGGCGCGACGTCTCGCGTATGGGCCAGCACGCCTTCTTCCAGCAAATCGAGATTTTTCAGCGCCACGGCGCAGCCGACGGGATGGCTGGTATAGGTGAGTCCATGGCCGAACAATGCGTCGGGATGGTTGGAGCGGCGCAGTTCCTCCAGAAGCCGTTCCGAGATGATGACGCCGCCGAGCGGGAAATAACCCGAGGTGACGCCCTTGGCGAAGGTGATCATGTCGGGATCGATGCCGAACACGTCACCCGAGGCGAAGACATGGCCAAGCCGGCCAAAGCCCGTCACCACCTCGTCGGAGACATAGAGGATGTCGTTGTCGCGGCAAATCTCGCGGATGCGCTTGAGGTAACCGTCGGGCGGAACGACGACGCCACCGGAGGCCTGCACCAGTTCGCCGACGAAAGCGCCGATCTTGTCGGCGCCGATGCGCGCGACCGTATCGCGGAACTGGCCGACGAGGAAATCGGTGAAGGCGGCAAGGCTCATGCCTTGCGGACGGCGGAACGGATCGGGCGAGGACAGCTTGATCACCAGATCGTCAGCGCCGTCCATCCAGTCGCGGTCGCGCGGGCGGCCGTTGAGCGAGGCCGAGAGATAGGTCGAGCCATGATAGGCGCCGCCCCGGCTGAGGATCAGCTTCTTTTCCGGCCGGCCGCGCACATTGTTGTAGAACTGCATGAAGCGCAGCGCCGTCTCCACCGCCGAAGAGCCGCCAGTGGTGTAGAAGACGTGGCTGAGATCGCCGGGCGCGTGGCCGGCGATGCGCATGGCAAGTTCCGCCGACGGCGCGTTCATCGTGTACCAGGGCGTGTTGTAGGACAAGGCCATCGCCTGGTCGTACATCACCCTGGCGAGTTCCTCGCGGCGGTGGCCGACATTGACGCACCACATGCCGGCCGGCCCATCGATCAGCCGCTTGCCGGCGTTGTCGGTGATGTAGATGCCATCGCCCTCGCCGATCAGCGCGCGCGCTTCGGCACCGACGGAACCAGCGTAGGGCCAGGGCTGGATGAGATGGCGCTTGGCCAGGTCGACGACATCGTCGCCCCCAGGCGCTGCCATCTCGCTCGCTTTCAGATCCCGCACCGCCGCCATCGTCGCCTCCACATCTCTCATTTCTCCCAGAGCATTCAATCCGGTGTCGAATGCCCGAAACGAAGGCCTTCTTCGCCTGATTTTGAATGTCCGTTCAATCAATATCTCAGAGATGGCGCTTGATTTCAATCCACGGATGCGTGCATGATGAAAGAAAGCCGGCAAGGGGAACCACAAGTCGGCGTCAGCACAATGGGATGCCGATGGCGGAACAATCCAGGCCAGCAACCGAGATCACGCCCGGAGCCCTGCTCCCCGGTGTCTGGCAATGACAGTGGCCGCGGAAGGGTCGCCCCCGTTGCGCATGACGCGGGCCAGACGAAATGCCCTTCTGCAATCCGAGCCCGTGCAGGGCTTTGCCCTGATCAGCCCCACCTTTCTCTACGCCCTCATCCTGCTGGTGCTACCGATCCTGGTGGTCATCGCCCACTCCTTCTGGACACAGCACTACCTGACCATCGACCGCACCTTCACGCTGGAAAACTACCGTGTCGCGCTGACCGAGCCGATCTACCGCGATCTGTTGTGGCGCTCGCTCTACATCTCGCTGACGGTCAGCCTGTTCACCGTCGTCCTGGCCTATCCGATCGCCTACTTCATCTCCTTCCATGGCGGCCGTCACAAGAGCCTGTGGCTGTTCCTCATCACCATTCCGTTCTGGACCAGCTATCTCCTGCGCGTCATGTCGTGGAAGGTCATCCTCGGCTATAACGGCGTCTTGAATTCCGGCCTGATGGGCCTCGGCGTCATCGACGAGCCGTCGACGGCCCTGCTCTACAATTCGAGCGCCGTCATCATCACGCTCACCCATGCCTGGGCCGCCTTCGCCATCCTGCCGATCTTCGTCTCGCTGGAAAAGGTCGACCGCACGCTGGTCGAAGCAGCCACCGACCTCGGCGACGGTCCCCTGCGTTCGTTCCTGCGCGTGACCTTGCCGCTGTCGGCGCCCGGCGTCATCTCGGCGGCGCTGATCGTCATGATCCCGACCGTCGGCGACTATGTCACGCCGAAACTCGTCGGCGGCAAGGACGGCGTCATGATCGCCAACGCCATCCAGGCGCAATTCGGCAAGGCCGCCAACTGGCCGCTGGGCGCGGCCCTTTCCGTCACCACCATGGTGATCGTCACCCTGACGGCTGGCGCCACGGTGCTGATCATCCGCGCCCTGCAGAGGCTGGCGCGATGAGGGCGCGGCGCTTCCTGCCGGGCGGCTGGCTGTCCCTCTATGCGTTCCTCTATATCGTGTTCCTCTATCTGCCGGTCGTCTTCCTGCCGATCTTCTCGATCAACACCGCCCCGACGCCGAAATTCCCGCTCACCGGCTATACGCTCAAATGGTACGAGGACCTGCCCAACACGCCGGCCTTGCTCGATGCCGCCTGGAACAGCCTGATCGTCGGCGTCTCCGCCTCGGTTCTCGCCACCGTGCTCGGCATCCTCGCCGCACGCTCGATCACCCGCTACCGCTACCCCGGCCGCCGCACCATCAATGGCCTGATCATGGCGCCGCTGGTGCTGCCCGAGGTGATCGTCGCCATCTCCATGCTGCTGGTGATGCTGCAACTGGGCCTCAGCCTGTCGCTGTTCACCGTCGTGCTCGGCCATGTGCTGATCTGCATTCCCTATTCGATGACTGTGCTGACCTCCGGCTTCGAGGGCTTCGACCGCAGTCTCGAGGAAGCCTCGGCCGATCTCGGTGAAAGCGCCTTCGGCACCTTCCGGCGCGTGACGCTGCCCATGGTGGCGCCGGCCATCATCTCCAGCCTGCTGGTCTGCTTTACCATCTCGCTGGATGAATTCATCATCGCCTTCTTCCTGACCGGCACCGGAGCGACGCTGCCGATCTACATCTGGGGCCAGCTGCGTTTCGCATCGAAACTTCCCGGCGTGCTGGCGCTGGGCACGCTGCTTTTGATCGCCTCTTTCCTTTTGATGACCGTCGCCGAAATCCTGCGTCGCCGCGCGGCCAGACGCACCCAGAACGAGGGAGGCCTCTATGCCTGATCAGTTACGGATCGAGCGCTCCCAACCAGGCCGGCCGCAATCCGACCGGCCGATGATCGAGATCCGCAACGTCATCCGCAGCTACGGAGCGTTCAAGGCGCTGGACGACGCCTCCCTGACCATCAGGGAAGGCGAATTCTTCTCGCTGCTCGGCCCGTCCGGCTGCGGCAAGACCACGCTGCTGCGCATGATCGCCGGCTTCGACAATCCGACCAGCGGTTCGATCGCGGTCGGCGGCCAGCCAATGGAAGGCATCCCGGCCAATCGCCGGCCGACCAACATGGTGTTCCAGAGCTATGCGATCTTCCCGCATCTCGATGTCGAGCAGAACGTCGCCTATGGGCTGAAGCGGCTGAAGCTGCAGGGCGGCGAGGAGAAACGCCGCGTCGAGGAGGCGCTGACGCAAGTATCGCTGACGGGCCTCGGCAAGCGGCGCGCGACCGAGCTTTCCGGCGGCCAGCGGCAACGCGTGGCGCTGGCCCGCGCGCTGGTGATGAGGCCCAAGGTGCTGCTGCTCGATGAACCGCTCTCGGCACTCGACAAGAAGCTGCGCGAGCAGATGCAGATCGAGCTGCGCCGTCTGCAGCAGGCGGTCGGCATCACCTTCGTGCTCGTCACCCACGACCAGTATGAAGCACTCGCCATGTCCGACCGCGTCGCCGTGATGTTCGGCGGCAGGATCGCCCAGGTCGCGTCGCCCAAGGAAATCTACCAGCGCCCGGTCAACCGCCAGGTCGCCGACTTCCTCGGCGGCATGAACTTCGTCAAGGCGGAGATCGTCGAGGAGAACGGCGCCTCGCTGGTCGTCGACACGCTGGGCTTCGGCCGCGTCAAGACCGACAAGCCGAAGGCCTTCGTGGGCACTGGCGGCGGCGCCACGCTCGGCATCCGGCCTGAGCGCCTGCGTGTCCTGTGGGACAATGCGACGGCCAAATTCGAGGTTGCTGGCAAGGTTGTCGAGCGCCATTATTTCGGCGAGATCACCCACCTGATCGTCGAGATACCGGGCCTGGAAAAGCCGCTGTCGGTGACGGAGACCAACGATTTTGGCGCCGACGACATTCCGGTCGGCACCTCGATCCGTCTTGCCTACGATCCCGAGGCTCTAGTGGCGATGGCGGACTGAAGTCCTGAGATGATCTTGCGCGCCGCGATGCGCCCCGCAATGATGGCGCCCTCGACATAACCCGGGAATGACGGCGACAGTTCCGAAGCGGCGAAATGAACTCGTGGCGCGCCGCCGAGAATTGTGCGCTCGGCATCCCTCGCCGTTACGTCGACAATGAGGTCACTGTAAGCGCCGCCGCTCCATCGGTCCTCTATCCAGTCGCGCCAGCTGAAGTCGGCAATGGCTGCCGCGTCGGGGCCGAGCGCAGCTGCGAGCCTGGCCGTCACTTCCGCACGCAGCTCCGCCTCGCCCAGCGCTCGCCAGCGCAACGCCAGCGGTCCACCGACGAAGACGACGAGCGCTGCGTGCTCCGCGTCCTTGCTGACGTCGCAGGCAAACAGCCCTGGCAGATCGCGCCACATCACCATGCCGCTCAGACCCCGCTGCCGCCAGAAAGGCTTGGCATAGCGCACCAGGATCTTGATCACCGCGCCGCTCTCCCAGGCGCCAAGCGCTCTCTGGAGAGCCGCTGGCAAAGCGGGCGCGAAGTCGAGCTTCGCGGCCGTTGCCGGGGGCAGCGCGACGAGCACTTCGCTCGCCTCGATTACGCGATTGCCTGAGACAACACGAACGCCATGCGGCCCGTGCTCGATGCGCGTGACCGGTTGGCCGAGCCGCACCCGGTCCCCGACGTCGCCAGCCAGATCCTCGGCCAGTGATTGCATGGTCTCGCGCAGGAAGTACTGAAGCTCAGGCACCTCGTTGGTGATGCGCCGGTCATTGTCGATCAGGTACCAGAGCGGCACCTTGTCCGCCGCCAGGCACCACAAGCCTTCGATCATCGAGCGGAAGGCCGCCTTGGCATCGGTGGGATCGTGCTGATGCTCCAGCCAGGTGGCGACGCTCATGCCGGCTATCGAGGGGTCGTCCGGCTCGATCCCGTTCATACGCTCGCGGATCGCCATTGCGCCGTGATAGGTCCGCTTGGCGCCCCTGGCCGACATCGACGGATGAGTGATGAACTCGCCTTCGACATAGGTCTCGACGAATGTCTTGCCACGCGCCCTGGCCAGCGCCATCACTTCCGGCATGTCCTCGCAGAGGAACTGGCCGCCGCTGTCGATGCGTTCGCCGAGCCCGTTCTGCCGGGCTTCGACCCGCCCGCCGACGCGGTCGCGCGCTTCGAGCAGCAGGAAACCGATGCCGGCTGCCTTCAACTCAAGCGCCGCCGACAGGCCGGTGAAGCCGGCGCCGACGATGATGACGTCGGTTCTTTCCGGTTCGTCCGTCAATAGCCAGCCTTGATCTGGCCGCCACCGCCTTCGGCAAGCGCATAGGCGGTGCCCGCGCCGACGGTGACGAGCGCAAGGCGGCGAAGCATGGATGTCATGGCCGAGTGCTCCCCCCATCGCGAATGTGAGGAGAGGTTAGGAGAATTCAGGGGCTTTGGCGAGCCCGACCGGTTCGGCTCCAGACAATGGCTTTTCTAACTTGTCTCCAACCATCAATTGCCGAAGCCAGCACTGCCCCCCATTGCCCTGCCGGGCATTTCTCCCCGTATAGTGACGGGGAGGAAGACGCTACCTTAGCGGTTTCGCCAATCACCAGCGCTGCAGAATGAGCGCCAAGGCCGCGGCCAGCCCCTTCTCCCCGTCGCTATACGGGAGAAGGTCCCGTCAGGGGGATGAGGGGCAGCGCCGATATCGGCGATCTGCACCTGCCAAACAACCACAACCCGCCATTGAAGCCATTGCGCCACGCCGTTTCAGTTCAGGAGCGACCGGTCGTTTCCGCAGCACTCAATAGCCGGCTTTGATCTTCTCGAATTCGGCGATCATCTTCAGCTTGAGATTCGACGGCAACGGCGACTGGAACAGCGTCTTGTCGACGAATTTCTGGACATCGTCATAGCCTTTTTCCTTCAGGATGGCCTGATCGACGCCAGTCATGCCCTTGGCGTTGGCCTGGCCGTAGCCCCAGTCCTTGACCAGCACCTTGGCGATCTCCGGATCGTTGACGGCGTTCAGGTAGTCATAGGCCTTGTCGGTATTGCCGGGCGCGTCCTTGAACAGCACATAGCCGCAAACCCAGGTCGATATGCCCTCCGCCGTGTCTTTCTTCGATTTGATCGGCACGCCGGCGGCGACCGACTGCACGGTCGCGTCGTTCCAGGCCCAGGCGAGGTCGACCTCGCCGCCGGAGAGCAACTGCACGATATCCGTCGTGTCGGTCCAGTAGGAGCGGACGTTCTTGTGCACCTGGCGCAGGAAATCGGACGCCTGCTTGAACTGGTCGTCCGTCATCTTGGTCCAGTCCTTCAGCCCGATGGCGAGGGCTGCAAGTGCATAGGCGTCGTCGACATTGTCGCCGATCGACACCCGGCCCTTGTACTTCGGATCGGCGAACGCCTTCAGCGACTGGACGTCCTTCTCGTCGATCTTGGAGGAGTTATAGGTGAGCTGGGTATTGCCCCAGTCCCACGGCATGAACCACGCCTTGCCGTCATCGGTCATGGCGAGATTCTTCATCGCCATGATGCCGGGATTGAGGTCTTTCCAGCCCGCGATCTTCGACGTGTCGAGCGGCTGCAGCAGCCCAGCCTCGCGCCATTTCACCACGCTCTGCGAGCAGGGATGGCCGATATCGGCCTTGAAGCCTGAACGCACCTTCTCGAACGCCTCGTCCTCATCACCGAAGAAGGCGAACGTCGGCGAATCGCCGTTCTTCTCGACATATTTCGGATGGAAGTTGGGGGCTTCGTATCCGGACCAGTCGAACACGATCAGGTCCTTGTCGGCGGCGATCGCCAGGGCCGCGGCCGAAGCCGCCAGTGTTCCGGCAAGCGCCAATGTCAGCGTCAGGCGTCGAGTGAATCGCTTCATTGCTGTTCCATCCTCTGTGGTCTTCTTATGGTTTCGTAGCCCCGGCGGCCTTGCGCGCGTAGTGTCTCGGGAAAGCCGCCGACAGGAATTCGTTCGCCGCCTGCAAGGCGGTCTCGCGAGTGGTGTCCTCGGTGCCCATCATCAAGCGCAGCCACAACCCCTCCGTCATGGCGCTGAGCGCCAGCGCCATGACCTGCGGCTCATAGGCGTAGCCGCCGCTTTCCTTCAGGGCCGCGCAAAGCTCGATGAAGATGTTCTGGTAGACGGCGTCCCGCGCGCTGCTCAACGCCTGGTAGGTCGGCCGTGACTTGGCCTCGCCCCAGAAAGCGCACCAGGCTGCAAGCTTGCGCTTGTTGCAGATGGAGCGGTCGAAATCGGCGGCGACCAGGGCCTGGAGCTGGCGGGCCGGGTCATCCCCCGCCTTCTGCAGCGCGTTGCGCCAATGGGCCGAATATTCGTCATACATGTGCTGCAGCGTCGCTACGAGCAGCTTTTCCTTGCTCTCGAAGTGGAAGTTGACGATGCCGCGCGACAGGCCTGCGCCGTCGGCGACATCGGCCATGGTCGTCTCCGAATAGCCGCGCTTGGCGAGTGAATCGATCGTCGCCTCGATGAGCTGAAGTCGCCTGACCTCCTTCGAGGCCTTGCGTCCGCGCTTCTCGGATTCAGCCTTTTGTGCCGGTTCAAGGAGGGCGTCCCTGGCGTCTGCCGTCTTCATGCGTGTGATGGTCTCCAGCATCGCCGGCTATCCAATCGCATCCGGCTTCCACCCGCGAAGATGAGTGGGACGGTGCTCGCCAGTGTCAAGCACCTTCTGCATGGCTTCCCAGCTTCGTATGTTCCTGTCGACACAGGCAGCGCCGACCATGGCGGCGGCAGCCCGATAGAGCGGCCCCCTGAGCTTTTCGAGTTCCCGCGCGACGACCTCGTCCGGGCCGCCCGGCGACAGGTAACCATCGCCCCATAGCGCCTCGAGAGAGCGAATGGCGGTGTCGTCATACTCCGTTTCGGCATCAGCCGCTTCGATCATCAGCCCTCGATCCCCAATCGATGAATGCTCACTTCGAATGCCGGCAAAGCGTAGCGCATACGAGTGGAAACGCAATATCATTTGTTGAACATTCATTCAGAATGGCTGGACAGAATGGCTGATACCATGCCAAATTCCGCGTATCCGGGAACAGATCACGCAAAAATGAAGAGCGGGTCGCAGATAAGAACTGGGCCACAATGAAAGCTTGGGATGCGATCGTCATCGGCGGCGGACACAACGGCCTGGTCAATGCCTGCTATCTGCAACGGGCCGGACTCGAAGTGCTGGTCGTCGAGAAGAACGACTGGGTCGGCGGCGCGGCCACCAGCCGCGAACTGACGCCGGGCTTCCTCTACTCCAACTGCTCCTATGTCTGCTCGCTGTTCCGGCCCGAGATCATGCGCGACCTCGAACTGCCGCGCTTCGGCCTGCAGGTCATCTCCTACGAGGGCGGCGCGGTGTTCACGCGCGACGGCGACTACCTTGCCAATTACCGCGATCATGATGCGCACCGGCGCGAATTCGCCCGCTTCTCCAGGCGCGATGCCGAGGCCTATGACCGCTACGCCCGCGACGTGACGCGGCAGTGCCGCTTCATCCAGCCGCTGCTGATGCGCACGGCGCCCGACCCGACGAGCTTGCGCCCCCGTGACGTCGGCGAGTTGCTTTACCTCGGCAGGAAATTCGCCGGCCTGTCGGCGGAGGAAATGGCGCTGACGCTGCGCTTCTGGACGATGTCGATCTCGGATTTCCTGGACGAGTATTTCGAGACCGATGTCATCAAGGCGAACTTCGCGCTGTCCGGTATCATCGGCACCGCGCTCGGGCCTATGTCGCCCGGCACCGCTTACGTGCTTTTGCACCACTACATGGGCGAGGTCGACGGCTCGGTCGGCGCCTGGGGCTATGCGCGCGGCGGCATGGGCGCGGTGACCAGGGCGCTGGCCGCGTCGTTCAAGGCTTCGGGCGGAACCATCCGCACCGGCGCCGAGGTCGACCATGTGCTGGTGAACCGAGGCAAGGCCAAGGGCGTGGTGCTGGCCGGCGGCGAGGAGATTTACGGCAAGCTGGTCGTCTCCAACGCCGACGTCAAGCGCACCTTCCTGAAACTGGTCGAGGCGAAGGAACTGCCCGACATCTTCCTGCGCCGGGTGAAGAACTTCAAGATTCGAGGCTCCTCCGGCAAGGTCAACATCGCGCTCGATTCGATGCCGGAATTCCCCGCTTTGCCGAAGGACTCACCCGTCTATCGCGGCGACATGCATTTCACCGATTCGATGGAGCGAATGGAACGCGCCTATGACGATTGGAAGGCCGGGCGCTGGTCGGCCGATCCGTTCCTCGACATGGTGATCCCGACAACGCTCGACCCGACCATGGCGCCGCCCGGCAAGCATTTCATGAGCTGCTTCGTGCAATACGCGCCGCCCAAGGTGAACGGCCGCGAATGGACCGATGCCGATCGCGACGGCTTCGCAGAAAGCGTGATTGCACAGATCGCTGACTATTCACCGGGCTTCCGCGACCGCATCGTCCACATGGAGGTGCGCACGCCGCGCGAGATCGAGACCGAGGTCGGCCTCACCGAGGGCAACATCTTCCAGGGCGAACTGACCTTCGACCAGCTGCTGTTCAACCGTCCGGTGCCGGGCTACGCGCAGTACCGTTCGCCGGTTGGCGGACTCTATATGTGCGGCTCCTCGACCCATCCCGGCGGCGGCGTGATGGGCGCGCCCGGCCGCAATGCAGCAGCCGAAATCCTGCGTGATCTCGCCAAATCCACTTCGCATATGAGCCCGGCCCATGACGTCATCTGATGCAATCGTCATTGGCGGCGGCCATAACGGCCTCGTCGCCGCGGCCACGCTGGCGAAAGCCGGCCGCAAGGTGCTTGTGCTGGAGGCCGGCGCCGAAGTCGGCGGCGCCGCGCGCACCGAGGAATTCGCCCCGGGCTTCCGCGCCTCCTCGATCGCCCATCTGCTGAACAGGCTCCACCCCGATGTGGTGAAGACGCTGGATCTGGAAAAGCATGGGCTGCAATTCGCCCGCACGGACTTCCAGCCGTCGGTCGCACTGTCGAAAGATGGCCCCTCTCTGGTCCTGCACGGCGCCTATGGCGAGGTGCTGACCGGTGCCAGTTCATCCGAGCAATCGGCCTGGAAGGACTTGCGCGCGCAACTGCTGCGCTATGCCGGGATCCTGAAGCCGTTCCTCTCCCGACGCGCGCCGGACCTCGCCGGCATGTCGCTGCTCGAGACCGCTTCCCTCGGTCAAACAGCGCTGGGCCTGAAAAAGCTCGGCAGGGAAGACATGCGCGACTTCCTGCGCGTCCTGCTGATGAACGTCGCCGACCTGCTCGACGAGCAGCTCACCGACGACAGGCTGAAGGGACTGCTGGCCTTCGACGCCACGCTCGGCAGCCACCTTGGCCCGCGCTCGCCGACCTCGCTGCTCGGCCTCTATTATCGCTTGGCTGGAGAAGTCGGCGGGACCGCCGGTGCGCAATTGCTGCCGCGGGGAGGCATGGGCGCCGTCGTCGCCGCCATCCGCGCGTCGGCGGAAAAGGCTGGCGTCACCATCCGCGCATCGTCGCCGGTGACAAAGATCATCGTCGAAAAAAGCCGCGCCGTCGGCGTCGCGCTCGATACTGGCGAGGAACTGCGGGCCCGCACGGTCGTCGCTGCCATCAGTCCGGCAACCACCTTTCTCGACCTTGTCGGACCGCGCGCGATCGACACCGGCTTTGTCCGCAAGGTGAAAAACATCAGGATGAAGGGTGATGTCGCCAAGCTTCATCTGGCGCTCGACCGGCCGCCGCAATTCACTGGCGCCGATGCCGCCGTCCATAAGGGCCGTCTGATCATCGCGCCCTCGCCCGATCATGTCGAGCGCGCCTTCAACCCGTCCAAGTACGGCGAGTTCTCGCCCGAACCGGTGATGGAGATCACGCTGCCCAGCCTGGCCGATCCATCGCTCGCACCAGATGGTGCCTGTGTTCTGTCGGCGGTGGTGCAATACGCGCCCTATGCGCTGAAGGAAGGCTGGGATGCCGGCAAGCCGAAATTCCTCAAGGCGATCATGACGCAGCTCGAAGCCTGCGCGCCCGGCATCGGCAAGAGCGTTGTCCATGCCGAGCTTCTGACGCCGGCCGATATCGAGACACGCTACCGCATGCCGGGCGGCCATTGGCACCATGGCGAGCTGCAGGCCGACCAGATGCTGGTCTCGCGGCCCGTCTCCGGCTGGTCTGGTTACGATACACCGCTGGATGGGCTGTTCCTGGCCGGCGCCGGTTCGCATCCCGGCGGCGGCGTTTCGGGCGCACCCGGGCTTAACGCCGCGCGGCGCATTATTGCGATGAAGGGGTAGGCCATGATTTCGCAATTCGGCAAGGCTGCGTCCTACGGAACGCCGTCATGAACCATCATCCCACCATAAAGCCGTCGACGAACGCCCGCGCTCTCGCCCAGACCCATTTCCGCACGCTGCGCCTCGGCACGCCGTTCCAGCCGCGCATAGACGTGTTGGCCAGGACGCAGAACTGGTACAATTGGGCTGGCTACCGCGCGCCGCATTCCCTGTGGGACGAAGAGCTGGAATACTTCGCCATCCGCAGCCAGGCTGCCCTGTTCGACATCTCGCCGATGACCAAATACCGGATCAAGGGTCCGGACGCCGAAGCCTTACTTGACCGCGTCACCTTGCGCGATGTCAGCAAGCTGAAGCCCGGTCGCGTCCACTACACCGCCTGGTGCAACGATGAGGGGTTTGTGCTGGACGACGGCACCCTGTTCCGTCTCTCGCCGACACTCTTTCGCCTGTGTTCGCAGGAGCGGCATCTGCCATGGCTGCTGGATAGCGCCATTGGTTTCGACGTCCTCGTCGAGGAGGAAACCGAGGCCGTCGCCGGCTTGGCACTGCAAGGGCCGACCTCCTTCGCCGTATTGCGCGACGCCGGCTTCGCCGGTGTCGAGAGATTGAAGATCTTCGACCTTGCCGAGTTCGCCCATGAGGGCGGCACGGTTACCATCTCGCGCACCGGCTTCACCGGCGATCTCGGCTACGAACTCTTCGTCGCAGCCGAAAAGGCGTTGAGCCTCTGGGACCGGCTGATGGCCGCTGGCGAACTGCGCGGTATCCGCGCCATCGGCTACACCGCGCTCAATCGCGCGCGGCTCGAGGCCGGACTGATCGTTGCCAATGCCGACTTCACCACCGCCGAGCATGCCATCCGCGCCGACCGTCCGCGCATGCCCGACGAGATCGGGCTCGGCTTCATGATCGATCCGGAAAAAGGCCACTTCAACGGCCGCCGCGCCATTCTCGAAGCGCGCGCCAAACGGAAGGTCCGCCATGTGCTGGTCGGACTGGAGATCGAAGGCAACATCCCAGCCGAACACGCCATCGTCTACCACAAGAAAAGCCGGGAGGTCGGTCTGGTCAGCGCCGCCATGTGGTCGCCGATGGCCAAGCGAAACATCGCCATCGCCTCACTGGCGCGGCCATACGGTGATACTGTCGTGGAAGACCTCTGGGTCGAAATCTACGCCATGCGCGAGCTGCAATATCAGAAGCTGATGAAGCGGGCCAAGGTGGTGGCACGGCCCTTCATCAAACTCGACCGCCGCACCGCCAATCCGCCGGCGGATTTCTGACCATGGACGAAGCCGACAAGCCGCCGGAAGATGGGGAAGCCGCCGAACAGTGGGAACTGGTCAACACGCCGCTCGGCGAGAAATGGTCCGGACGCACGCGCTACGCCGCCGCCATGTTCTTCTACAAGCGTGACGAGATGAGCGCCGAGACGCTCGAAGTCTACCGCATCTGCGCAAGGCTGGATTCGGAGAACCCGCTGCCGATCATCAGGGATCGCGGTGTCGGCAAGAATTGGCTGAAGCGCATGGGCTTCGAATAGGGTGCTCTATCCTATCGTTCTTTCCAGCATGCCCAACCAGTTGCGATAGGCGATCTTCTCGATCAGTGCGCGGCCGAAACCGCGTGCCGCCAGCGCATCGATCAGCTTCGGCAGGCCGGCGACGTCACCGATCACGGCCGGGATCATGGCGCCGTCGAAATCCGAACCGAGACCGACACCGTCCTCGCCCAGGGCCTGCAAAAGGGAATCGATGTGGCGCACCATGAGATCGAGGCTGGTATCGGCATTCATGCGGCCGTCCTCGCGCAAAAACCCGGTGGCGAAATTCAGCCCGACCATGCCGCCGGATTCGCGGATCGCGCCGAGCTGCCAGTCGGTGAGGTTGCGCGAATGGCCGCAGATCGCATGAACGTTGGAGTGGGTGGCGACCAGGGGCGCGTCGCTGAGGCCCACGACATCGCGAAAGCCCTTCTCGTTGAGATGCGAGAGGTCGATCATGATCTTGAGTTCGTTGCAAGCCTTGACCAGCGCCTTGCCGGCATCGGTCAGGCCCGGGCCGGTGTCGGGCGAGGACGGAAAGCGGAACGGCACGCCGTGGCCGAAGGCATTCGGCCGGCTCCAGACGATGCCCAGCGAGCGCAGGCCGGCCGCATGCAGCACGTCGAGCATGGTGAGTTCAGGATCGATCGCTTCGACGCCCTCGATGTGGAACACGGCGGCAATCGTGCCTTTGGCCATGGCGTTGCGGATATCGCCGGCACTGCGACAGACGGCAAGCGCTCCCGCCCGCTCCAGCCGGAACAGGATCGAGGCCATGGCGATCGTCGAATTGAGCGCATCGGCGCGCGGCACCTCTGGCGGCAGCGGCTCGCTGGCGCTCGGCGCCGAGGGCACGGCGCTGCGCCTGGCCTTTTCGACCGGCGGCGGGAAGATGGCGAACATGCCGCCGGCGAAGCCACCGGCCCTGGCGCGCGGCAGGTCGATATGCCCGCCCGATTTCCCTTCGATGAACAGCTTTTCGACGTCCGTGTCCTTAGACTGATAGAGTCTGAGCAGCGTGTCGTTGTGGCCGTCGAAGACGGGGACGAGATCTGTTTCGGTCATCGGGGGATCATTCAATTCGTTTGTCGGCGCGGCGATATATCCTATCTAGGCAAGATGCGCGGTCGGCGCAAATTACAATGCCGGCCGGCAGCGGGGGACTGCCCCTTTGTCCCCCGGCTGCTGCCTATCAAAAAGTGCCTGCGCGCCTACTGCTTCAGCACATCGGCCCATTCCGGGTGTCGCCGGAACTGGGCATTGGCGAACGGACAAAGCGGGATGATCTTCTTGCCTGCCGCACGCGCGTCCTCGACGGCGCGGGTGACGAGCCGAAGCCCGGCACCCTGGCCGCGAAACGCGTCCGGCACTTCGGTGTGGTCGATGATGAGCTGATGCTCGCCGATCTTGGTGAAGGTCATCTCCGCCTCGGCGCCGCCTGGACCACGCAGCACGTAACGACCCTTGGAGCCGCGATCTTCGAGTTCGATTTCCGGCAGTTGGTCGGGCATCTCTACACTCCTTGGGCGACACCGGCAAAAAGCCGCCGCGCCGCCTCGACTTCGTTTGGCCGCACCTCGTGCCCGCCTTCGTGCCACTCCACTGTGACATCGGCACCGTCGGCACGCAAATAGGCTTCAAGCCGCGCCGTCAGGTTCGGCGGGCAGATCGGATCGCGCTTGCCGGCGGTCAGCAGGATGTGGCGGCCGGCAAGGCTGCCTTTGACCTCCGGCTCGAACGGGATCAACGGATGCATCAGCACCGTGGCGTCGAACAAACCGGGCGCCCCGAACACCAGCGAGGCCAGGATGTTGGCGCCGTTGGAATAGCCAAGGCCCAGCACGGCCGACGGCTTCGCCGCCCCGACATGCGCCTTGACGAAGCCCGTCATCTTGTCCGTCGCCCGCGCCAGATCGGCCATATCGTAGACGCCCTCGCCGGTGCGCCGGAAGAAACGCGCCGCACCGTGTTCGGACACATCGCCGCGCGGCGAGACGATGGTGGCCTGAGGCGCAAGATCGCGCCCCAACGAGACAAGCTGATTCTCGTCACCGCCAGTGCCGTGGAAGACGAACAGCAACGGACCGCCCGGCGAACCGGGCAGGCCCTTGTAGGTGTAAGCGTCCTTGCCCATCGCTTCAGCCCTCCAGCTTCTGCAAATGCTGTTCGAGATAGGGCCGCAGATGCTGATGCTGCGTCGGCAGTTTCAGCGCTTCGCCCAGATGCGCGGTGTCCTCGTCGCGGTCGAAACCCGGCTCGTTGGTGGCGACTTCGAACAGCACGCCACCCGGCGTGCGGAAATAGATCGCCCAGAAGTAATCGCGGTCGATCACCGGCGTCACCCCATAGCCCGTGTCCATCAACGCCTTGCGCACTTCCAGCTGTTTGGCGCGGTTCTCGACCGCGAAAGCGACATGGTGGACGGAGCCGGCGCCGAGATCGGCGAAGGCCGCGGTCGGCAGCGATTCGATATCGACGACATCGGCGCCGTTGCCGTTCCTCACGGCGAGTCGCCTGACATTGCCTGATTTCTCGATCTCTTCGTAGCCCATGAATTTCAGGAGCTCCTCGGTGGCGCCGCCATCCTTCAGCCTGAGCGAAACCGAGTGAAAACCACGGATCGCTTCGTCAGCGGCAACACCGCCCTTCACCCAGGGCGCGCGGCCGTCGGCCTTATTCTCGACGAGCGCGAGGCCATCGCCATCGGGACCGGCGAACCTGAGCCGCTTCTCGCCGAAGCTCTCCTCGCTGGAAACACCGGTCACGCCTTCGTCGGCGAACCGCTTTTCCCAATAGGCGAGCGTGCCCTCCGGCACGGAATAGACGGTGGTGCCGACTTCCCCGACGCCATGACGGCCCTTGCCGATATTGGGGAACGGAAAATAGGTCATCACCGAGCCGGGCGTGCCGACCTCGTCGCCATAATAAAGATGATAGACGTCTGGGGCGTCGAAATTGACGGTCTTCTTGACCCGGCGCAGGCCGAGTTTATGGGTGAAGAAATCATTGTTCTGTCGGGCATCCCCAGCCATCGAGGTGACGTGATGCAGACCCTTGATCTGGTCGAGCATTGTCTTGGCTCCTTCCCTTGTGTTCGTGCGGCGCTCGCTGCTGTCCACGCCAATATGAGGACAGGCCGGCTTGTGGCAAAGGCGGCAAACACAGAATGGACTGTGCTTTAAAAGTGAACAACTGAAAGAGTTTTGTTCACCAATCAGCTAACGCAGGTGGTCTTGCGTTGGTGCCGGAAATCGGGTCCATGAATGGTACTCGGCCATGTCGGGAGAAGGGTATCGCGAGTGACAGGAAAAGCCAGGCGCCCGAACGTTCTCCTGATCACCTGCGACCAGTGGCGGGGGGATTGCCTGTCGGCCGTCGGCCATCCCGTAGTGAAGACGCCGAACGCCGACGCGCTGGCCGCCGAGGGCATGTTGTTCAAGCGGCACTATGGCGGCGCGGCGCCTTGCTCGCCGGCGCGCGCCTGCCTCTATACCGGCCTCTATCAGATGAACAACCGCGTCTGCCGCAACGGTTCGCCGCTTGATGCCCGTCATGGCAACATCGCGCTGCACGCCCGAGCCCTCGGCTATGATCCGACGCTGTTCGGTTATACTGACGTCGCGCTCGATCCCCGCCTGCTGGCGCCTGATGATCCAAGGTTGAAAAGCTATGAGGGCGTGCTGCCGGGTTTCACGGTGCGCCAGCTGCTGCCCGAACATCAGAAGCAATGGCTGTCCTGGCTGACGCTGCAAGGCATCGATGCCAGCGCCGGATTTCCGGGTATCCACCGTCCCGTGGACGAGGAAGACGGCGCCGATGCAGTGACTGAGGCACCGCCGATCTATTCGAAAGACCATACGCCGACGGCTTTCCTTGTCGGTGAGTTCATCCGCTGGCTCGGCGAACAGGAGCAGGCCGCGCCCTGGTTCGCGCATCTCTCCTTCATCAGCCCGCATCCACCCTTCATCGTACCGGAGCCCTACAACACGCTATACGATCCGGCCGATGGCCCCGCTTTTCATCGCGCGGCGAGTTGGCGGGCTGAAGCCCAGAGCCATCCCTATCTCGCCTATGATCTTGCCCGGCGGAGACGCGCGAAGTTCCGCCCCGGTGCTACAGGCAAAGTGCACGACTGGAGCGAGGATGATTTCCGCACCATCCGGGCGATTTACTACGGCATGATCTCGGAAGTCGACGCACAGCTTGGCCGCGTATGGCAAGCGGTCAGGGCATCAGGCGCATGGGACGATACCATCATCGTGCTCACCTCCGACCACGCCGAGATGATGGGCGACCATTTCATGCTGGGCAAGGGCGGCTATTTCGACGGCGGTTATCACATACCGCTGATCATCCGCGACCCGCGTCACGGCAAGGCCGCCGGCAGCACCGTCGATCGCTTCACCGAAGCGGTGGACATATTGCCTACGCTGACGGATCTGCTTGGCGGGGCTCCCGAACCGCATCTCGATGGGTGCTCGCTGAAACCATTCCTGAGCGGCGGAACCCCCGCCGTTTGGCGCGACGCCGCGCATTGGGAGTTCGATTTCCGCTCGATCGCGGACGGCGAAGCCGAGCAACACTTCGGCGTGTCCTCGCGTCAGTGCAACCTCGCCGTCATCCGCACCAAAAAATTCAAATACGTGCATTTTGGCGGCGGCTTGCCACCCTTGCTTTTCAACATCGAGGCGGACCCTGGCGAACTGACCAACCTCGCCACGAGCCCTGCACATCTGTCCACCCGTCTGGAATTCGCCGAACGGTTGCTTGCCTGGCGGGCTGAACATCTCGACCAGTCTCTGGCGCTGGCGGAATTGACGGAGAATGGCGTTGCTGGGCATTTCGGAAGGGCGTGGGCAGTAGGCAGTAGGCAGTAGGCAATCCCAACAAAACGCTGCTGCGCGCCAGACTTTCTCCACCTACTGCCCTACTGCCCTACTACTACTGCCTACTGCCTATTCCCTTACTTCACAATCATCCGTTGCTGGTCGCGCTTCTGCGCATAGCTGCCCTTGTCGTACGCAGTCTGCGCCTGAAGCTGCTCCTTGGTGAAAGTGGTGTAGAGGTATTTCTTGCCGTTCTTGTCGGTCATGAATTTCAAATTGTCCATGCCGACCGCCACTTCCTTCGCACCGATGCCAAGGAAACCGCCGACATCGACGATCACCGCATCGGGTTTCTTGTCTGGCGTGAGCACGACATCCCCGATTGTTCCGACCTTGGCGTCGTTGGCGCCGTAGACGGTGGTGCCTTTCAGGTCGTCGGCCCTGATCTCGCCGACCGGCATCGCGGTCAGCGTCGATTTGTCGATGGCAGCCGTCTGGGTCTGGTCGGGTGCCGGCTGAGCCTCGGCTGTCTTGTTCGCCGGAGCGGCGGCAGGAGCCGTAATGGTAGCCGGCGCAGTTGTCGCCGGTGCGTTGGAAGCGGTCGTCGCCGGTGCCGGATCATAGGCCTTGCGGTTGAAATCCGGCTGTGCCTGCAGCTCTTCCTTGGTGGTCTGCGCCACCAGCCAGCGCTCGCCGTTCTTTTCCGCCCACTGCGCCTTGTTGAAATCGTAGGTTACGTTCTTTGCACCGAGCCCAAGGAACCCGCCTACGCCGATGACCAGGGATTGGGCCTTGCCTTCCTTGGACAGCACGATGTCATTGACGCTGCCGATTTTCTGCGCGTCATCGCCGGTGCCGTTATAGACGGCCTTGTCGATGATATTGGTCGCTAGGTTGCCGTCGGCGTGCTTCACCGGTTCGGCAGGCGCGGCATTCGTGCCGGCGGAATTTTGCGCGGTTGTCGCGGGCGCTGCCGCATCCGTCGAAGCAGGGGCCGGGGCATAGGCCTTGCTGTCGAATTCCGGGTGCGCTTTCAGTTCGTCCTTGCTTGTCTGTGCGACCAGCCAGCGGTCGCCGTTCTTCTCGGCCCACTGCAGCTTGTCATAGTCGAAGGCGACATTCTTCGTGCCGACGCCCAGAAAGCCGCCGACGCCGATGACGACGGACTTCGCCATGCCGTCCTTGTCGAAGACGACATCGCTGACCTTGCCGATATTCTCGGCGTTGTCGCCAGTGCCGTTGTAGACGGATGCGCCAATGATGTTGGTGACGATGCTGCCTTCGGCGCGCGGCACCGGAGTTGCTGCCGGTTGCTCAGCGGCGGGTGCGGCGGGTGCGGGAGTTGTCGCGCTCTGCGCGAAAGCGCCGGTCGCGACCAATGTCGCGAGGGCGGTGGTGGCAAAAAGGGTGCGGATCATGATGGTCTCCTCGTGCATGATTTCGTGCACACCGCGTCCGGATTGAACCGTCGCTGGGGAGGCCCGGGCGCGGCGTCTTCTACAGGTTCACAACGTCGTGACCATGCTGTTGTTCCAAAAGACGCCTTGGCATTCGTGACCAACACGACGCTCGTGGATGACAGCCACCAAATGTGGCCGCAGGTCCCCGGCGCTGCCGGGAACCTTTCCCGTTTCGCCGCGTTTTTTGCCTTGGCTGGGCGCGTCCCGGTCGGCTTTTGGTTGAGCTTACGGAGCGGGGCATGAAATTTGCTGCGGTGCTGAACCGGGACGGCGGCACCTTGCGCACCATCGACCTCGCCGCTTTTTCCGACAGGGTGCGTCAGACGCTTGAAACGGCAGGCCACACTCTCAGCATAGATGTGGTCGCCGGCAAGGACGTAGCGGAAACTCTCGACTATGCCGCTTCGCGCCGCACCGTCGATGTCGTGCTGGCTGGTGGCGGTGACGGAACCATTTCAGCCGCGGCGGCCAGGTTGATGGGCAAGAAAAAAGCGCTTGCCATATTGCCCGCCGGCACCATGAACCTGTTCGCGCGTGGTCTGGGCATTCCGCAGTCGCTCGATGCCGCGCTGAAGTCCTTCGCCGACGGCGAAATCATCGCGGTCGACATGGCTACGGCCAACGGCCGGCCCTTCATCCATCAGTTCTCCATAGGCATGCATGCAAGGATGGTGCAGCTGCGCGAGAGGATGGAATTCGGTTCGCGCCTGGGAAAGATCGGCGCTTCGGCCAAGGCGGCCTGGGCGACGATCAAGAATCCGCCGGCCATGAACGTCACGCTCAGTATCGGCGAGGCCGAGATGACGGCGCGCATATCAGGCATCGGCGTCACCAACAACCTGTTCGGCGAAGGCCACCTGCCTTATGCGGACAATCCGGCGGGCGGCGTGCTCGGCATCTATGTCACGGTGGCGCAGCAACGCGCCGAGCTCGTCAAGTTCTTCTTCAACATGGCGCGCGGCAAATGGCGCGACAACGAGCATGTCGAAATCCATCAATCCGATCGGACGGTTCTGAAAATTCATTCCGGCAGCAGGAAGTTCCGTGCCGTCATGGATGGCGAACTGGTCAGGCTCGATCGTGAGACGATCATTGAAATCCAGCCTGGCGCGCTCAACGTCCTGGTGCCGGCCAGCATTGCCGAGGCAAAGGCCGCCTGATGCGATCTCGAACGATGGCGGCCGAAAATCTAGCCGCTTGGCGCGCTTCCTTGCTCTGTCGCCGGGGTCTTGGCCACCTCGCCATAGATTTCGGCAATGCCCCAGGCCGCGAAGGCCAGAAGCAGCGCAGCGATCAGAATACGCAAACCGTGCCAGCCCCATCGCCCTTGACGCGCTTTGTTTTCGGGAATGATCTTGGTCATGGTCGGTCCTTGTCTCGTTTTGCACTACCGGGGTGCATCCGGCAAATCATGGTCGGGTAACGGTTCCTTGCTAGGATGGTTCCGGAAACGCCGGGCCTGGCGGGTAAGACGGCGAAGGCCGGGACATTGGGGACTTGGGTGAATAGCAGGACCGAAACAGCGCCGGGTCTGCCGGCCAAGGTTGCGCGCGCGGTGAGGGACGAAGACCGGCTGGCCGTGCTGCATGGGCTGGAGATGCTGGATACCGCGGCCGATCCGGATTTCGACCGGATCACCAGCCTTGCCGCGGCCGTGATGCACGTGCCGGTCGCGCTGGTCACACTCGTCGATCTCGAACGGCAATGGTTCAAGTCCTGCTTCGGCCTGGACGAGACCGGGACCGCGACCGACATCTCCTTTTGCGCCCACACCATCGCCGCTGGCGACGAACCCATGGTGGTGGCGGACGCAACGACGGATCCACGGTTCAAAGCCAACCCGCTGGTCACCGGCAAGCACCATGTGCGCTTCTATGCCGGCGCTCCGATCATCGTCGCAGGCGCCAGCATCGGCACGCTGTGCGTTTTCGACCGCAAGCCGCACGCCTATCCATCCCGGGCCAGGCTCGACCAGTTGAGGACTCTCGCCGGCCTTGCCGGCAGCCTGTTCACCTTGAAGGATGCGACCCGCAGCGGTGCTATCGCCGAGGCGGCACTTGCGCGGGAGGAAAAACGGCGCGCCATCGCGCTCGATGCGGCCTCGCTCGCCAGCTGGGCATGGGATATCCGCAGCGACATGATCGAATGCGATGTCCGGCTGTCGGAACTGTTCAACCTGCCGCGCTCGACCCGCCTGCGAGCACGCGACATCCTCGCCGCCATCGACCCGCGCGACGTCTACCAGACCGAAACCCGCTTTCGCGATGCCTTGACCGGCAGCGACGACTATTTCGGCGAATATCGCGTGAAAGGTTTTCATCCGCCGCGCTGGGTGGCGACACGCGGCCGCGTCATCGAGCGCGATGGCGACGGCAAGCCGACACTGATCTTCGGCGTCAACTACGACATCTCCGAGCGCAAGCTCGGCGACGAACGGCAGAGGCTTTTGCTGCGCGAGCTCAACCACCGCGTCAAGAACACGCTGGCGACCGTCCAGGCGTTGGCGAGCCAGACCGTGCGTCATGCCCGTCAGCCGAGCGAGTTCCTCGAGGCTTTCGGCGCCCGGCTTCAGGCCCTGGGCATCGCCCACAATCTCTTGTCCGACCGCGAGTGGCGCGGTATCGGCATCCGCGAACTCGTCCAGATCGAGATCAGGCCGTTCGACACGGCCGATCGGCCGCGCATCACCATCTCCGGCGCCGATCTGCTGCTGTCGCCCGATCAGGCCGTCGGCCTTGGCCTTATTCTGCACGAATTGGCCAGCAACGCGCTGCAATATGGATCTCTGTCGGTTGCATCCGGCAAGGTCGATCTCGACTGGAAGACACAGGGCAAGAAGGGCGCCCGGCGCCTGGTGCTGACCTGGCGCGAGAGCGGCGGCCCGCGGGTTGCCCCGCCCGAGCGCCACGGCTTTGGTTCGATCCTCATCCGCCGCAGCCTGGCCAAGGTCAATTCAAGCGAAGTGACCCATGAATTCCGGCCCGAAGGCGTATTCGCCGAAATATCGATGCCGCTGGAAGATCTGTCCAAGTGACTGACTGGCCATGATCGCGGACCAGAGCGGCGGCGTCATTTCCGCCCCCCGGCCTCCGGATCGTCGGGCTTCACGTTCTCGCGGTAGATGGCATAGGCCACAAGTGCCGCGGCCGGACCCAGAATGACGCCGAGGCCGCCTTTTCCCTTAATCAATGCCGGCAGCACCGCGAGTGCGGCGGAGATCCCGATCGCCTTCATATCGGCTTTACGCCGCCTTGCCTCGCGGCGGGCGCGGGCACCGGCCATCAAGCGATGGCTCAGAAGCACGAGCCCGGCGATCACCAGGAAGCCGATGCCGAAGCCAAGTGCCGTCACCTGCGATCCATAGCGGGCGGCGACCCAGATATAGGCTGCCCCGACCAGAAAGCCGAGACCGCAGAGCGCCGCCAGCGCGGCAAGCGCATAGACGATGGCCGCCGTACGCGCGCGGCGTATGGCGGCCATGGTTTCACCGGAGGCGAAACCCGAAAGCAGGGATGCCAGCAGTCCCATCTGCGGGGGAACTAGCGGCGCGCGAGCAGCGCGAAGAGGAAGCCGACGCCGGCGGCGATCGCCAGGGACGTCACGGGCTTTTCCCGAACGCTTGCAACGATTTGGGCCTCGATATCCCTTGCGTTGCCGCGCAGGCTGTCGAAGGCCGCTTCACCCTGAGCGCGCAACTGCTCGACACCTTCCGCCGCCGCACGGCGCGCTGTGCCGTAGCCATCTTCGCCGGTCTTGGCCAACTGCTTGGTGAGCTTGTTGATATCGGCCTTAAGCTGCCTGATGTCGGCTTCGAGATCCGAATTCGCCCGCGCCTCGTTGGCGGTCTTCCCTGCGGCGGTTGCCATTGCTTAACTCCTTGTGATTGCTCGATTTCAAACGCGCCGTTCGTCTCAAGGTTCCGACGTCGGGACAAACTAGCCGAAAACCTGCCGGCGCGCATCCATATGCCGGGATTAGCCGCATCAGATCAGTGGGCGGCGGCCCTCGCCCAGCCCTTCCCAGCCAGCGAGTTGCTTGAGCGCTTCATTGTCGACGACCTCGCAGCCGCCGTCGCGCCAGACGATCAGCTTGCGGTCCATCAATCTGCGGATCGTGTTGTTGGTGTGAACCAGCGACAGGCCAAGGGTGTCGGCGATGTGCTGCTGCGTGATCGGTATTCGGATGGACTGCTTGCCGCTCAGTCCGACAACTTTGGCGCGGCTGCCTATGAAGGCGATAAGATAGGCGGCGCGCTCGATCGCACTGCGTCGGCCGACACTGAGCAGGTTCTCGTCCAGCATCCGTTCTTCGCGCGACGCGATCCACGTGATGTCGTAGGCGAGACCCGGATGGTTGCGGTAGAGCTCATGCAGGTTGTCGCGTTCGAAGACGCATAGCAGCATTGGCGACAGGGCCTCGACGGAATGCTGCATTTCTCCCATGACGCTGCCTTGCAGGCCAATGAGATCGCCGGGCATGAGATAGTTGAGGATCTGTCGGCGACCATCCGGCAACAGCTTGTAGCGGAATGCCCATCCCGACAGCACGGTGTAGAGATGGGCGCTATGGCTTCCTTCCACGAGGACCGTGGCCCCCTTGTCGACCGCGAGCTCCCCCTTCTTGAACCGGCTTATGAAGGCCAGCTCCTGTTTTTCGAACTCCCGGAAGACCGGCAGGGGCCGTAATGGGCAATTCTCGCAGGGATATTGGCTTGAAAAAGAATGCGCATTCTGGCCTGGCATTTCGACCCCTCTTCGAAAGCCTGCCAGCCGGCAGGTCGGGTTTCAATCGCTTGCCAGGGATCGATCCCGCCGCTGGCGGCATGTCTTTTTTAAATGACAACGCGCCAAATAGCGATCATGACTCACGATGTTTCATGGAGCGATTGCCTGTGCCTCACTTGCTTGACGGATTGCGAATTCTTGTCCTGGAGGATGAATTCCTCATTGCCATGGATGTGGAGCAGCTTTGCCGCGACCATGGTGCCAATGAAGTGGTGGTTGCCCGCAACCTGACCGAGGTCGATGGCCGAAAGATCGCACTGCAATTCGACGCGGCCATCGTCGATCTGATGCTGGGTGGCGCCTCGACGCTCGAATTCGCCGCCGGCTTGCGGGAAACAGGCGTCCCGTTCGTGTTTGCCTCCGGCTATTCGGATGCACACGAGATCCAGGCATCCTTTCCGGGAGTGAGGCTGGTCTCCAAACCCTATTCAGGCCAAGATCTCGTCGAAGCGGTGGCCCAGGCTTACGGACGAGGCTCCCCTGGTTGAGACCGATGCGGCCGCGTCCGGATCGCGCTTCAATGCGCAGCCGTCCCGGTGACCTGAGTTGAGATCGCATCGGGGCCATATTCGTCTTCGCCGGAGATTTTCAGGATTTCCTGCAGCCGTGTGCGGGCTCTGCTGACGCGGCTCTTGATCGTTCCGACCGCGCAGCCGCAGATTTCGGCGGCCTCCTCATAGGAGAAGCCCGATGCACCGATGAGGATGATGGCCTCACGCTGGTCCTCCGGAAGCTGCTCGAGAGCGCCCCGAAAATCCTTGAGGTCGAGTTGGCCGTGCTGGGCCGGATGCACCGCGAGCCTGGCCGTCATGATGCCGTCGCTGTCCTGCACCTCGCGGCCACGCTTGCGCATTTGCGAATAGAATTCATTGCGCAGGATCGTGAAAAGCCAGGCTTTGAGATTGGTGCCGGGCTGGAAGCTCTCATGCTTGTCCCAGGCTTTGACCAGCGTTTCCTGAACGAGGTCGTCGGCCTTGTCGGCATTTTGCGTCAGCGACACGGCAAACGCCCGCAAGCTTGGTATTGCCCCAAGCAGATCGGTCTTGAAGCCTTGGGAGACCGCTGCCATGCCCTCAGTCCTTTTTCTGCGCGGGTTCGGTCTGCTCCAGTTGGCTGAGCAACCGGGCAAAGCGATCCGGCACATCGTCGGACACCAGCTCGTCATAATATTGTTTGAGTTTGCGCCCGATTTCGGAATTCGGCCCCAATGGATCGCCGACCCCGTTCCGGCGCCTGCCCGCGGCGCCAGCCAAAATATCTTTCGTCATATTTTTCATTTTGCCCTTATATTCCAGCACCGAAGCCGCCCATATTCAACTCAACACAAGGCAAGCGGCCCCTCGTCTGGTTGCCCATCCCGGATCTCAACGCCGTTGCCGCCCATTCGTTCCATATCACGCGGAACTTTTTCGGAAAGGCCGCGTTGTACCTGTGGGGCTTGCAAGCAGCTTGGCCTGCGATTCAGTCAAACACGTCATGTGAGGGAGACGTCCATCATGAGCTTATCCGCCACCATCGCTCCGCATCTGCCATTCCTGCGCCGCTTCTCGCGTGCCGTCTCGGGATCGCAAGAGAGCGGCGACGCGCTGGTCGCCGCGATGCTCGAGGCCATCATTGCCGATATCGACATCTTCCCGGAGGCATCGAGCGACCGCATCGCCTTGTACAAGGTTTTCGCCAAGCTCTTCACCTCGGTCGCCATCCGCGTGCCGCAGGAGCAGGCACAATCGGCGTGGGAACAGCGCGCGGCCGCCAATCTCAATGCGATCGCGCCGCTTCCCCGCCAGGCCTTCCTGCTGGTTGCCGTCGAAGGCTTCAGCGAGGACGAGGCCGCCGAGATACTCGACGTCGGCGAACAGGAGTTCTCCGACTTGCTTGCCCAGGCAAGCAATGAGATTTCCCGCCAGGTGGCAACCGACGTGCTGATCATCGAGGACGAGCCGCTGATCGCCATGGACATAGAAGAGATGGTCGAGAGCCTCGGCCATCGTGTCGTCGGCACGGCGCGTACCCACGCCGAAGCGGTGACGATGTTCGGCAAGACGCGGCCGAAGATGGTACTGGCCGACATCCAGCTCGCCGACGGCAGTTCAGGCATCGAGGCGGTCAACGAAATCCTGTCGTCGACCTCCGTGCCGGTTATCTTCATAACCGCCTTTCCGGAGCGCCTCCTGACCGGCGAGCGCCCGGAACCGGCCTTCCTGGTGACCAAGCCGTTCAATCCCGACATGGTCAAGGCGCTGATCAGCCAGGCGCTGTTCTTCGACCGTCAGGCGAAGGCCGCCGCATAGGCTCAGGGCTTTCGCGGATCTGATCGGACAGTATGACTTCGGGGCCGCCCGATGCGATGCGTCGGGCGGCCCTTTGCGGTCCTTATCGTGGAATTGATCCGAACCATTGCATGCGTCGTCTTTTTCGGCAAAGGGTGGAACAAACCGCAACCACCCACGTTTTGTCAGCATCATTCGGAAGGAGAAGAACCATGCTTTACTGGGCGCTCGTATTTCTCGTCGTAGCAATCATCGCCGGCGCGCTTGGTTTTGGCGGCATCGCCGGTACATCTGCTGGGATCGCGCAGATTCTGTTCTTCATCTTTCTCGCCTTCCTGGTCATTTCGCTTCTTGCCGGCCTGTTCAGACGGGCGTGAACGCATCCAAGCGAACACTGGAAGCCGCACCCCTCAAACGGTTTCCAGCCACCGCCGGGCGGTATCCTTCAAAGGGACACCGTCCGGCGGACCGCTTTTGAAGGCTGGCTTTCCAAGAAATTTCATTGGGAACCCATTTGACAGTGAGCCGTTCAGCGTGAGTTGGGTGGACAGATTGACCGATGCGCTCCAGGACTCCAGATAAAACGGAAGGCGCACGGACCGACGAGGTCATCGCCCTGCATCCGGCTGAAAGCGGCATGCAGCTTGGCCGGGCTCTGCTCCACGCCCTCTACAATGCCGGAATCTCGGTTCTTTATCAGGATCGCGAGATGAAGACCGTCTGGGCCCGCAACATGCGTGCGCCCTGGGTTTCGGACAATACCGATGGCAATGGCATCCTGCCGTTGGCGCAGGCCGACCGCATCAGCGCCGCCAAGCGCGATGTGGTCGTGACTGGCGATCCTCAGCACCTTGAAATCAGTATGCCGGTCGAGAACGGGGTGCGCTGGTTTCAGGTTTGGGTTGATGCCGACCGGGGCGACGACGGCGACGTGCAAGGTGTCGTCACCACCATGGTCGAGACGACCGAGCAGAAACGGCGCGAACAGACGCTGACAACGCTTCTGCGCGAAGTCAGCCACCGCTCGAAGAACCTCCTGGCGATCATCCAGAGCATCGCGACCCAGACCGGTCGCTATTCCGATGGCATCAGCGACTTCCTGACGCGCTTTCGCGGCCGGCTGCAGTCACTCGCTTCTTCCCAGGATCTGGTGACATCCTCCAACTGGCGCGGCGCGGCGCTCCATGAGTTGGTGGCGAGCCAGGTCGGCCGCTACGAGACGAACACACCGCATAGCCTTCGCTTCCGGGGCGCCAATCCCTACCTCAATCCAAACGCCGCGCTGCATATCGGCCTGGCGATGCATGAACTCGCGGTCAATTCGGTCAGCTACGGTGCCCTGTCCCGGCCGGATGGTTTCGTCGAGGTGACCGCCGATCTCAACACTGCCGCCACCGGTGAAGTTACCCTGTCCCTCATATGGGCCGAAACCATCGGCACCAACGGCGGCCGAGGCAAACAAAAGCGTTTCGGCAGCGTCGCGCTGGAACGGGTGGTGCCGGCATCCCTGAGTGGAACCGCGAGCCTCGACATCGCCGATGGCCATCTTGAATACCGCCTTGTCGTTCCGCACAGCAACTTCGATACGCAATGAGCGGGCCACGACAAGCAGCGATTCTTAACCGGCTATTCACCATAAGAGTGAATGCTGTTTTTCTCGGATACCAGCGGAACCTGCGGCCTTTTTGGACATTTCCGCAGTAGCATTTACAGCTCGGTGCGGGAGGACGCCCTTGACGATTGCCGACATGAACAGACTGGAACAGGCCGCTCGAATTTCCATGGGCGAGTTCCTGGATCCCGAGGCGTCCGCGCAATCGCTTCCCGCTGCCCGTAACCGGTTACCGGGCATTGTTGTATTGGCGCTGGTCGCGGCAATCCTCCTGACAGCGCTGTTCCAGTTCACCTGATCGCGATCGGCGTCCTGGCTGTGAGCCGGCTCCAATATGGTCTTGGCCGCCGTTCCAACTGGTGACGGGGGCCATTGCGGAAATCTGTTCCCGGCGGGCCGGCATTATTCGCCTATCCCTGGATGGAAAAGGAACTTTCTGGCGATGCGGTCCGTTGTTGTGGCGAGAGGATATTTCCCCATGGAACACATCGCCGCGTTGCTGCTGGTCATCGGTTGCACCAACTCGATGGCCGAGTGCCGTGAACTGCAGGTTCCCGTGAGCGTTTTTGCAACCGCCGATGAATGCATCGCCGAACGTCCCTTCGCCCTGAGCGACGTTCAGGGGCAGGCGCAGCATATCATTGCCAAATGCCTTCCTGTCGATCCCGCGCTCGAGGACGACTACGACCAGATCGTCTGGAATGTGCGCCCCGATGGCAGCCTCGACGCTTCGCTGGCGATTTCCGGCCCCGTCATGGCATCGAACGCGGCGCGCCCAGAAAAAGACTACCTTAGCCAACAATAAATTCGAGCAGCAAAGACCGTTGTTTCATGCTAAATGGCGGTTGGAGTTTACTAAAGTGAGGACACAAAGTGAGGAGTGACTCTATGCGGAAAATGATTATTGCCATGGTTGCGGTGGTCGCGGTCAGCGGCTGTACCAGCACCGAAAAGGATGTGGCTGGCGGTACCTTGATTGGCGCCGGTATCGGCGGCCTGGTCGGCGGCGGCAAGGGCGCACTGGTCGGTGCGGCTGTTGGTGCCGGTTCCGGCCTTTTGGTGCGCAACCTGCGCAATGGCTACTGCCAATACCGTGATCGCCACGGCCGCATCTACACGGCGCGCTGCAACTAGTCAGCGACAACGGAATGCAGATCCGGAGGCCGGTATCGTGCCTCCGGATTTTCTTGACCGGCGATCTGTTGCTTGGCCTGGTAACGGCAGATTTAGCCGACCAGCGGAATTCTGATTTCCACCTTCAGACCATCGGCCTGAAAATCGCGTTTGATCGTGCCGCGCAGTTCGCGCGTGACATTGAGGTCGATCAGCTTGGTGCCGAAACCGGTTTCGGCCGGCGCCTCGACTTTCTTCTTTCCGGCCTCCCGCCAGTTCAGGGCCAGCGTCCGCTCCCGCCCGCGCCCCTCCAGCAGCCAGTCCACCTTGAGCGCGCCAACGGAATTGCCGGCTTCGCCGTATTTGAGCGCATTGGTCGCCAGCTCATGGAAGGTCAGGCCAAGCGCCTGCGTCGTGGTCTCGTCGAGCAGCACCTCCGGCCCCGAGAGGAGCTCGTCGGGCAGTTCCTTGCCGAACACCTGGCCGAGCTCGATGCGCAGGAGGTCGGCGAGATCGGCCTTCTGCCAGCGCGAGCGCGTCAGCATGTCCTGTGACGCAGCCATGGCCTGCAGCCTGGCCGAGAAGGATGCGGAAAACTCGTTGACATCGGTCGCCCGCGAAGCCGTCTGCCGCGCGATCGCCAGCACCCTGGTAATCGAATTCTTGATGCGGTGCTTCATCTCCTGCAGCATCAGGTCCTTTTCGAGCAGGCTCTTTTCGGTTGTTTCGTGCAGGCGCGATGCCGCCTCGTAGGCCCGCTCCTGATAGCGGGCCACCAGCGCGATGGCGCCCGCCAGCAGCAGGCCAAACAGCCCCAGCATCACCGGGATGGCGCGCGACGACGGCTGCGAGAAGGCGCTGGTCGGCCTGAACAGCACGGTCCACGGACGGCCGGCCACCGTGATCTTTCGGGTGACCAGCAGCCGGTCACCAAGGGCCGAAACCGGTGGCGTCTCCGACCGGAACAGCAGATTGTCGCCGTTCACCGCGCCGTCATAGATCTCGGTGTTGACCGGCAGCAGCGGCGCGCGGCTGAGCGCGATCTGGAACAGGTCGCGGGCCCGGAAGGCGGCGTAAAGAAAGCCCGCGGTCGAGGATCGCGATGCGTTGATGACCTCCGGCGCGGTTTCGACGTTGAGCCGCACGAAGACCAGGAAGCCGGTGAAGGTCTGCGCCACACCCGTGCCCTGGCCCAGTTGCACCAGCCCGCTCGCGTGCTGCTGGTCATCGGCCATTGCCTTCTCGATCGCCGCGCGCCGCACCGGTTCGCTGAACATATCGTAGCCGATGCTGGACTGGCTGGAGGGATCCAGCGGCTCGAAAAGCGTGATGGGCGCGCGCCAGGGCTGCGTCGAGTCCGGATAGACCGGATGGCTGGCGCCAAAATCGTGCAGGATATCGCGTTCGACCGCTGCTTCGTCGCCCGTCTTGACAAGCTGGAGGAAGCCGATGCCGCGCAGGCCGGCGAAGTTGTGGTCGATATCCAGCGCATTGAAGAACGCCTTGAACTCGTTCTGGGAGATGTCGCCGTTGCGGGCGTCGAACAGGGCCTGCGTCGACCGCAGCAGCGACAGATGCAGGTCGATCCGGCTCTCGATCCGGTTGAGTGCATCGTCGGCCGCCGCTTCGAACTTGATGCGGGCGGCTTCCTGCGTCGCGAAATAGGCGAACCCAGCCATAGTCATGCTGATCAGCGCAACGGCGATGAACGCAACGATTGGAAAAAGTCTCTTCAACGGATGATGCGGTCCATGGGCAATACCGGACCTTTATGGGCAAGTCGCCGGGCCAACACAATGGTCAGGCCAAGCCATCGCGATCACTGGCATATCACATGAGCGGCAACGCGGGCCCGGTCCGCCAATGCCGGGCGCGACCGACAGGCCTCAGGCGGCGATCTTCAGCGCACCCGGTCCGGGAATGGCGCCAGGAGGACATTTGCCCAGGATGATCATGCCGAGCACCTCGTCCTGGGTTACATCCGTGGTGCGCGCGGTGCCGACGACCTGGCCGTTCTTCATCACGCAGACCCGGTCGGCCAATTCGAACACATCGTGGATGTCATGGCTGATCAGGAAGATGCCGATGCCATCGGACTTGAGCTGCCTGACCAGTTCGCCGACCTGTGCCGTTTCCTGGGGCCCAAGCGCCGCGGTCGGCTCGTCCATGATCAGGATGCGGGCGTTGAACAGGATCGCGCGTGCGATCGCCACCGACTGCCGCTGCCCGCCCGACAGCTTGATGACCGGCTCCTTGAAACGCTGGAAGCGGGGATTGAGCCGCCCCATCACCTTGCGCGCCTCGGCCTCCATCGCCACGTCGTCGAGCGTGCCCCAGGCGGTCATCAGCTCGCGGCCGAGGAACAAATTGGCGGCGGAGTCGACATTGTCGGCCAGCGCCAGCGTCTGATAGATCGTCTCGATGCCGTATTTCTTGGCATCGCGCGGATTGGTGATCGTGGCTTCCTCGCCATTGACGAAGATCTGCCCGGCGTCGCGCTTGTAGGCGCCGGAGAGTATCTTGATCAGCGTCGACTTGCCGGCGCCGTTGTGGCCGAGCAGCGCCACGACCTCGCCGGGGAAAAGATCGATCGAGGCGTCATCGACGGCCCGGATGCCGCCAAAGGCAATCGAGATGTTGCGCATGTCGACCAGCGGCGTGCCGGCGGGAGCGGTTTTGTCAGCCATGATCGTATCCTCTAAACCCGCTTGCGATAGACGGTGTCGAGCCAGACGGCGATGACCAGCACGGCGCCGACGACGATGCTCTGCAGCGGCGAGTCGACACCAAGCAGCACCATGCCCGATTGCAGCGACTGCATCAGCAGCGCGCCGAGCATGGCGCCGATGATCGTTCCCGAACCGCCGGCAAGCGAGGTGCCGCCGATGACGGCGGCGGCGATGACGAGCAGCTCGTCCAATGTTCCAAGCACATTGGTGGACGAGTTCTGCCGGGCCGACGAGATCGCGGCGGCGATCGTGGCCAGCACGCCCATGATCATGAACACCTTCATGGTGATCCAGCGCGTGTTGATGCCGGCGAGATTGGCGGCCTCCGGATTGCCGCCGATGGCAAAGACATAGCGACCGAAACGGGTGCGGTTGGTGATGAAGGTCATGATCAGCCCGACCGCAACCGCCATCAGCACCGGAATGGCGATGCCGTGAGCGATGAACAGGCCGCCCTCGGGCACGGTGATGTTGTTGGCGGCGGCGTATCTGTTCACGATGCCGATCGGCCACGGATAGGAGTTGGCCAGCCACACCGCGCCCATGATGGCGGCGCAGGTGACGGCGCCAAGCAGCGTCTCGGCCCAGATCGGGCGCAGCGGGAAGCGGAAACGCTTGCGCTGCACCCGTCCGTTGAACAGCGCAAACACCACGGCGAGGCAGGCGACGATGCCGACGATCCAGCTCCAGGTGGCGCCGATCGATCCGGCCGGCCCGCCTCCCATCAGCTGGAAGGTGGCGTCGAGCGGCGCCACGGTCTGGCCGCTGGTGACCCACCAGGCAGCGCCGCGCCAGACCAGCAGGCCGCCAAGCGTGACGATGAAGGCCGGCACTTCGAGATAGGCGATGATGAAGCCCTGGAAGGCGCCGATCAGCAGGCCCAGCACCAGGCCGATGAACAGCGCGAGCACCCAGATCCACGGATTGCCGAGTTCAAGCCCGACAAACCGCACCAGGAAATGCACCTGGGCAAAACCCATGACCATGCCGATCAGGCCCTCGGCCGAGCCGACGGACAGGTCGATGTTGCGCATGACGATGACCAGCACCATGCCGCAGGCCATGATGGCAACCGCGGAGCTTTGTACTGAAAGGTTCCATAGATTGCGCGGCGTGAGAAAGGTGCGGCTGTCGAAATCGAGCGGATTGACGCCCAGACGCAGGCTCGAAATCACGTGCAGTCCGACCCAGATCAGCAACAGAGCGCCAATCATGCCGAGCATGCGGGTGTCGATCTCGGTTGCCTTCAGGAAGCGGGCAACCGCGCCGAGTTCCGAGGCGCGTGCGGTATCGACCTGCGGCGGGTTGGACGTCGTGTCGGTCATGATTTCCTCCCACTGGCCGCCGTCTGGCGCGGACGCCGGAGCCCAGCCTAGAAGCTATCCGCCTGATGCGGAAACACAAATCTTTTTGAGAAAACGCCGCGGCTTTGAAGCAATTCCAGGAAAAGTGCGTGGCGGTTTTGCATCCGGAATTGCGGGAAACAATGGGCTGGAACGGTTCAGCGATTCAAGAAACACTGAACCGTTCCAGGGCCGCGGCGTCTATATCTGAGAGAAACAGGCCAGCTTAGTTGCAGGCCGCGACGGTGCCGGCGGCGACGCCCGCGCAGACTTCGTCCTTCTTGATCCAGCCGGCATCGATGACGACGTTGAGATTGTCCTTGGTGATGGCGACCGGGGTCAGGAACAGCGACTTGACGGTGTTGCCGCCAGGCGTCGTGAAGTCCTTCACGCCGGCGATGTCGGTCATCTTCTTGCCGTCAGCCAGCTGCGAGGCGATCTCGGCGGCATTCCTGCCGAGCTCACGCGCGTCCTTCCACACCGACACGGTCTGCGTGCCGAGCGCGATGCGGTTCAGCGCGGCATGGTCGCCGTCCTGGCCCGACACCGGCACTGTGCCGGCAAGGCCTTGCGCGGTCAGCGCCGCGACGACACCGCCGGCGGTGCCGTCATTGGCGGCGACCACGGCATCGACCTTGTTGTCGTTGGCGGTCAGGAACTGCTCCATGTTCTTCTGGGCGTTGGCGGGCAGCCAGCCGTCCGTATAGGCCTCGCCGACATTCTTGATCTTGCCGCTGTCGATGGCCGGCTTGAGCACTTCCATCGAGCCCGAGAACAGGAAGTCGGCATTCGGATCGGCGCCCGAGCCCTTGATGAAGACATAGTTGCCTTCCGGCTTGACCTTGAACACCGCGCGGGCCTGCATGCGGCCGACTTCCTTGTTGTCGAAGGTCAGGTAGAAGACGTCCTTGTTCTCGATCAGGCGGTCATAGCCGACGACCGGAATGCCTTCGTCCAGCGCCTTCTGGACGGCCGGGCCGATCGCCGAGGCGTCCTGCGCCAGGATGATCAGCGAATTGGCGCCCTGCGAGATCAGGCTCTCGACGTCGGTGAGCTGCTTGCCGGGATTGGACTGCGCGTCGGCGGAGATGTATTTGTCGCCGGCGGCCTCGATCGCCTTCTTCATGGCGGCCTCGTCGGTCTTCCAGCGCTCTTCCTGGAAGTTGGACCAAGAAACGCCGATGACCTTGCCCTTCGCCTGCGCGACCGACGCGAGCGTCAGTGACATGGCGACACCCGCCAGGATGGCGACTGCGAATCTCTTCATGATTATCCTCCCTGCGCCGCGTATGGCGCGACCAAACTGGCCCGAAGGCCGGCACAAAGGCTCTATTTTTTCGAGCCTCAAAAAAAATAGTGATGCATCGCCGGAAAGCTGTCAACAATGATTCTGATGGATTTCGAGGGCCCGGGAACCTTTTTTCGAGCCCCGCAATAAATAAATGACAGCATCGGCCGCTTCTGCCAGTATTTAATCGTGTTGCCGACAGTGTTCGAGGTCAGGAAGAACCGCGGCGACCGGGAGGATATGGGAAAAACATGTCGGTCGGAATCCGCCACGACGACCTGCGCCGGCGCAACCGCGCGATGGTGATTGCCGCGGTGCGCCGGGCCGGCCAGTCCTCGCGCACCGAAATCGCCGCGACCACCGGCCTCAGCCACTCCACCATATCGGCGATTTCCTCCGATCTGATCGGCGAAGGTATCCTGGCCGAAGGCAAGCCGAGCGAGGCCGGCGCGCTCAAACGCGGCAGGCCGCAGGTCGGCCTTGGCCTCAATGCGGAAGCCGCAACGGTGATGACCGCTGTGCTGTCGCTGAATTTCCTGTCCGTCGCCGTTATCGACTATGCCGGCCAGGTCATATCAGAGGAACAGCGCCGGCTGGACACGCTGACCATGTCGCGCGATGCACTGATCGGCGAATGCGTCGCCATCGTGCGGCGGCGCCTGGAGGATCCCGACATCGACGTGCGCAGCGTCGCCCGCGTCGCGCTGGCCATCCAGGGCATCACCGACACCGATGCCCGGGCAATGCTGTGGTCGCCCATCACGCCGCAGACCGACATCGCCTTCGCCGACATACTCGAAGCCGAGTTCGGCATCCCCGCCACCGTGGAGAATGACTGCAACATGATGGCGGTGGCGCTGCGCTGGCGCGATCCCGAGCGCTACCGCGACGACTTCATCGCCATTCTCCTTTCGCACGGCATCGGCATGGGCCTGGTGCTGAAGGGCGAGCTCTTCACCGGCACCCACTCCTCGGGCGGCGAATTCGGCCACATGATCCATCGGCCAGGCGGCGCGCTCTGCCGCTGCGGGCGGCGCGGCTGCGTCGAAGCCTATGCCGGCAATTACGCCATCTGGCGCAACGCCAGGCAGCTCAGCGAGGACACCGAGCCGGTGGCCGATGTCAGCGACGCGCAGATGCGGGCGCTGGCGGCGACGGCGCGGCAAACGGACGGGCCCGAGCGCGAGGCCTACCGCAGGGCCGGCGAGGCGCTGGGCTACGGCCTCGGCAGCCTGTTCGCGCTGATCGATCCCGCCCCCGTCGCCATGGTCGGCGTCAGCGCCGCCGCCTTCGACCTGATCGAGCCGGCCTTGCGCGAGGCCATCGCCCAGACCGCCGGCGGCCAGCACTCGAAATCGATTTCCTTCGACACCGAGCCTAACGAGTTGCCGCTGATCCGCGAGGGCTGCGCCATGCGGGCGCTGACTTTCGTCGACCAGGAGATTTTCGCGCCGGGCATGCAGGCGAAAGCCGGCTCCGGGGAGAACGTGGCCTGAATAACGTCGCGCTCAATCCTCGCGGATCGCATACCCTGCACCACGAATGGTGCGGATGACGTCGGGCATGCGGCCGTTGTTGACCGCCTTGCGCAACCGGCCGACATGCACATCCACCGTGCGCTCGTCGATATAGATCGTCTCTCCCCAGACATTGTCGAGCAGCTGGCTGCGCGAAAACACCCGGCCGGGATGACGCATCATGAATTCGAGCAGGCGGAATTCGGTCGGCCCGAGCCGGATTTCGCTCTTCTTGCGGTAGACGCGATGTGATTCGCGGTCGAGCACGATGTCGCCGACCTTGAGCACACTGGACAACACTTCCGGCTTGGCGCGGCGCAGCAGCGCCTTGACCCTGGCCATGAATTCCGGTGTCGAGAACGGCTTGACCAGATAATCGTCGGCGCCGGTCGAAAGGCCGCGCACGCGGTCGCTTTCCTCGCCGCGCGCCGTCAGCATGATGATCGGCAGCCGCTCGGTCTCGGGCCGCATCCTTAGCCGGCGACAGAGTTCGATGCCGGACACCGCCGGCACCATCCAGTCGAGCACCAGCAGGTCGGGGACATTCTCCTGCAGGCGGATCTCCGCCTCATCGCCGCGCGGGACCACCTCGACCTGATAGCCTTCCGATTCCAGATTGTAGCGGAGGAGCACGCCGAGCGGCTCCTCATCCTCCACCACCATGATGCGTGGCGCGATCATCGACTGGTCACCTCTAAAGCAATTCCAGGAAAAGTGTGAAGCGGTTTCCGTCCGGAATTGCATGGAAACAAGAGCGGTTTTCCGTGAAACGGTGAACCGCTCTGACGATCAAGCCGCCGGCGCCGACATCGCCGTTTCGTCCTGCTTTGGACGATTCGCTGGCAGCTGCGTACCGGTCAGCACGTAGTAGGCATTCTCGGCGATGTTGGTCACATGATCGCCGATCCGCTCGAGATTCTTGGCGCAGAACAACAGATGCGTGCAAGCGGTGATGTTGCGCGGATCCTCCATCATGTAGGTGAGAAGTTCGCGGAACACGGAGGTGTATTTGACGTCGATGCGTTCGTCGTCGGCGCGCAGCTTGGCAAGGGCCTCGGCATCGTGCGCCGCATACTCCTCGATCACGCCCTGCACCTGGATCAGCACCAGCTGCGCCATGGCGTCTATCGAATGCGACAGGTCGCGCGGCGTGGTGGACAGGCCGACCGTACCGACGCGCTTGGCGATGTTCTTGGCAAGATCGCCAATGCGTTCGAGGTCGCCGGCCATGCGGATCGACCCGACGACATGCCGCAGATCGTCGGCCATCGGCTGGCGCTTGGCGATCAGCGTGATGGCGCGATCGTCGAGTTCGCGCTGGCGCGCGTCCATGATGACGTCGTCGGAGACAACGCGCTGTGCCAGCGCGTTGTCGGAGTTCAGCAGCGCCTTGGTGGCGCCGCCGACCATCGAGCTGGCGAGATCGCCCATGTCGCTGATCAGCCTGCTGATCTGTCCGAGATCCTCGTCGAAAGAAGCGACTGTGTGTTCGGCCATGATCCTGGTCCTCGTATGCGTGAGATCAGCCGAAGCGGCCGGTGATATAGTCCTGCGTGCGCTTCTCGCGGGGCGATGTGAAGATCTTCTCGGTACGGTCGAACTCGACCAGCTCGCCCAGATACATGAAAGCCGTCTGGCGCGACACGCGCGCCGCCTGCTGCATGTTGTGGGTGACGATGACGATCGTGTAGTCGGCCTGCAGCTCGTCGATCAGCTCCTCGATCTTGGCGGTCGACAGCGGGTCTAGCGCCGAGGCCGGCTCGTCGAGCAGGATGACCTCCGGCTTCACCGCCACGGTGCGGGCGATGCAAAGACGCTGCTGCTGGCCGCCCGAAAGGCTGAGGCCGCTGGCGTTGAGCTTGTCCTTGACCTCGGTCCACAGAGCCGCGCGCTTCAGCGCCTGCTCGACACGGCCGTCCATCTCGGCCTTGCTGATCTTCTCATAGAGCCTGACGCCGAACGCGATGTTTTCATAGATCGACATCGGAAACGGCGTCGGCTTCTGGAACACCATGCCGATCTTGGTGCGCAGCAGGTTGAGGTCCTGCGAGCGGTCGAGAATGTTCCGACCGTCAAGCAGCACCTGACCCTCGGCGCTCTGCTTCGGGTAGAGCTCGTAGATGCGGTTGAAGACGCGCAGCAGCGTCGACTTCCCGCAGCCCGAAGGGCCGATGAAGGCGGTGACACTGCGCTCGGGCAGCGACAGGCTGATGTCCTTCAGCGCCTTCGACTGGCCATAGTAGAAATTGAGGTTCTTGACCTCGATCTTGGCCTTTTCCACGGCAGCCTCGGCCACGTTCAAATCGGTGGACAACATCGGTTTCATCTGTCCTCTCTGCGTCCGGTAAGGCTGCGGGCGAAGATGCTCAGCCCGAGAACCGTTAAGGTGATTATGAGTGCGCCGGTCCAGGCCAGTTGCTGCCATTCCTCGTAGGGGCTGAGAGCGAACTGGAAGATGGTGACAGGCAGGCTGGCCATCGGCGCGTTGAGATTGCTTGACCAGAACTGGTTGTTGAGCGCGGTGAAGAGCAGCGGCGCCGTCTCGCCGGAAATGCGGGCGATGGCCAGCAATATGCCGGTGACGATGCCGGAGAGTGCCGCACGATAGGCGACAGAGCGGATGACCACCCAGCGCGGTGCGCCGATCGCGGCGCCTGCCTCGCGCAAGGCGTTCGGCACCAGGTTGAGCATGTCCTCTGTGGTGCGCACCACGACCGGGATGACGAGGATGGCCAGCGCGACGGCGCCGGCGATGGCGGAGAAGTGCCCCATCGGCCGCACCAGCAACTCATAGACGAACAGGCCGATAACGATCGACGGCGCCGACAGCAGGATGTCGTTGATGAAACGCACCACCGTGGTCAGCTTCGAGAAGCGTCCGTATTCGGCCATGTAAGTACCGGCCAGCACACCGATCGGCGTGCCGACGATGACGCCGATGACGGTCATCACGATGCTGCCATAGATGGCGTTCAGCAGGCCGCCGGCATCGCCGGGCGGTGGCGTCATCTCAGTGAAGACCGCCAGCGAAACGCCGGACAGGCCTTTGTAGACCAGGGCGCCGAGGATCAGCGCCAGCCAGGCAAGGCCGATGCCGGCGGCGACGACGCAGAGCGCCATCATCACGCCGTTCCTTCTCTTGCGTCTGTTGTGGAGTGCCAGGGACGTCGACATCGGTCAGGCTCCCGTGCGGGCGTCGATGCGCATCAGCATATAGCGTGCGATGGCAAGGATAATGAAGGTGATGACGAAGAGGATCAGGCCGAGCGCCACCAGTGAAGAGGTGTAGAGTTGGCCGTCGGCTTCGGTGAATTCGTTGGCGATCGTCGCGGAGATCGTCGTCGCCGGCGCGAACAGCGAGGCGCTGATACGATGCGCGTTGCCGATGACGAAGGTCACCGCCATGGTTTCGCCGAGCGCACGGCCGAGGCCGAGCATGACGCCGCCCATAATGCCGACACGGGTGTAGGGAATGACCACGCGCCGCGTGACTTCCCAGGTCGTGCAGCCGATGCCGTAGGCCGATTCCTTCAGCACCGCCGGCACTGTGTCGAACACGTCCTTGGTGATCGAGGTGATGAACGGCAGCACCATGATGGCCAGGATGAGCGACGACGTCAGCAGGCCGATGCCGTATGGCGGGCCGGCGAACAGGCTGGAGAGCCCGGGCACGTTGTGAAAGATGTCGATGATGAAAGGCTGTACCGTCGTCTGCAGGAACGGTGCGAACACGAACAGGCCCCAGATGCCGTAGATGATCGAAGGGATGCCGGCCAGAAGCTCGACGGCGATGCCGATCGGGCGCCGCAGCGGCCGCGGGCAAAGTTCGGTGAGAAAGACGGCGATGCCGATGCCGATGGGAACGGCGATCAGAATTGCGATGGCTGACGTGACGATGGTGCCGTAGATCGGCGACAGGGCGCCGAAATTCTCGGTGACCGGGTTCCATGCCTCGGTCGTCAGAAAGGAAAAGCCGAACTTGGACAGGGCTTCCCATGAGCCGGCAAACAACGAGACGGCGACGCCGCTGAGGATGAGCAGGACGAGAACGGCGGAAGAGCGCGTCGCCTCCCGAAACACCGTGTCCGTGAAGGCGAAGCGCCGCACTGTCGCATCCCTGGACCGCATGGCGCTCGATAACGGCGTGGCTTCTGAAACGGTGGTCATCTAGCCCCTCGTATTCGAAAGAAATGGGAGGACGCCAAGGCGTCCTCCCTCCGACAAAGAGAGTTACTTGGCGGCGTAGAGCGACTTGCCGTCGCTGCCGACGATGTCCTTGCTCCACATTTCCTCGACGCTCTTGACGACCTTGTCCGGCATCGGAACGTAGTCCAGTTCACCCGCCATCTTGTCGCCCTTCGCATAGGACCAGGCAAAGAACTTGAGGGCTTCGCTGGTCGCCGCGGCGTCATCGGGCTTCTTGTACAGCAGGATCCAGGTCGCGGACGTCATCGGCCAGGATTCGGCGCCCGGCTGGTTGGCGAGAATGACGCCATAACCCGGCTGTGAGTTCCAGTCGGCATTGGCCGCCGCGGCCGAGAACGCCTTCGCGGTCGGCTCGATCTTCTTGCCGTCCTTGTTGATCATGTCGGTGTAGGTCAGTTTGTTCTGCTTGGCATATGCGTATTCGACATAGCCGATGGCGCCGCCGGTCTGCGACACGTTGTTGGCAACGCCTTCATTGCCCTTGGCGCCGATACCCACCGGCCACTCGAGCGCGCTGTTGACGCCAACCTTGGACTTCCAGTCGGCGTTCACGTCGGCGAGATAGTAGCTGAAGTTGAACGTGGTGCCCGAGCCGTCCGAACGGTGGACGACGGCAATCGCCTGGTCTGGCAGCTTGGCCTTGGGGTTGAGCTTCTTGATCGCCTCGTCGTTCCAGTTGGTGATCTTGCCGAGGAAGATATCGGCCAGCGTCGTGCCGTCGAGAACGAGTTCGCCCGGCTTGATGCCTTTGAGATTGACGACGGGCACGATGCCACCCATCACCATCGGGAACTGGGCGAGACCGGTGGAGTTGAGGTCTTCACCCTTCAGCGGCGCGTCGGAAGCGCCGAAGGTAACGGTCTTGGCCTTGATCTGCTTGACGCCGCCGCCGGAACCGATCGACTGGTAGTTGAGGCCGATGCCGGTCTCTTTCTTGTAGGCGTCGGCCCACTTCGCGTAGATCGGGTAGGGGAAAGTGGCGCCAGCGCCGGAGATATCAGCCGCAAACGCTGCGGACATGGTGAAGGTGGACGCCGCAGCCATTGCAATCGCAACGGCCGCCGAGCGGATGAAATGTCTCATGTGGCCTGCTCCTGTTCGGAAGATGGTCTCTCGGCGCCCTTTTGCCGGCGCCCGCTGAGGCCAATAGCCTTCGATTATTACAGTCGCATGACAGTTTCGTGTCAACCGGGTAACGCGTCGCCGGCGCGGGGAAAGGCGGCGGCTTCGGATGGTTGCGGCCCGGTCCGGGTTTGCCCCGGGAATCAGTGGCTTGAGCCATTGCCGGCTCGGAGCCGGCGTTGGATTCGCCGGGCCGGCTCGGATGAAGAAAATCCGGACGGGAGCGCGTTGCTCGAGGCCAGAGCGTGTCGTGGCCGGGCCATCGCCGAAAACAGGTCCGTTGGGGTAGAGTGACGCTGTTTCTTGCCGGCGGTCGCTGCTCCCGCCCGTAACTGAGAAGAGCGGAATTCGATGTTGCCATTGTCCCGGCTAAGCACCGCCTTTGATATGGTGCGATCACACCATAGTCTTTGCACGCAGGGGTAGCAGCAAATCCCGACTGATTCCCTCCGGCAACGCCTCTTCGGATTGCTGGAACCGGCCGACGCGGTGCTATCCCGCGTTGCGCTGGACCTGTTGGCCGGCGCTGATCCAGCGCTCGACTTTCTCCAGCAGGGCCCTCGGGCTGATCGGCTTGGGCAGATAATCGTCCATGCCCGCCTCCAGGCATCGTTCGCGATCGCCCTTGAGCGCGTGCGCGGTGACGCCCACGATCGGTACATGCGTGCCGGTTTCCTGTTCCAGCCGACGGATCGCGGCGGTCGCCTCCAGCCCGCTCATCTCCGGCATCGAGACGTCCATCAGGATCATGCACGGATTGAGCCTGCCGAAGGCGTCGAGCGCCTTGCGGCCATTGCCGACAATCTCGAAACCATAGCTGGTCTCGCCGAGAATTTGAGTGAAGACCATCTGGTTCACCTCGTTGTCCTCGGCCACGAGGATATCCAGCCGATGTCCGCCACCGCCCGTGGCGGGAAGCCTCGGACGAACCGGCGGCGGCTGCAATTGCGAGCGTTGTTCGGACGCCGCCAGCGGCGGCCGCTGGGAAGCGCCGAGGCCCTCGTCTGCAGGCGGCTGGGCGTTGCCGTTCGTCGTATGGCGATGGCGCTGGATGGTCCCGACCAGCGTTTCCAGAAGCGCCGAGGAGCGCGCCGGCTTGATCAACTGGGCGTCTATTCCGAGATCGCGGTAGCTGGTGTTGGCGAGCGACTGGTCGACCGAGGTTAGCATGATGATCGGTGTGTCGGCGAGGCCTTCGGTGTTGCGCACGATGCGGGCCATTTCGGCGCCGCTCATCCCGGGCATCTGGTAGTCGAGCACGACACAATCGACGGGCACGCCATAGGCGGCCGCGGCGATCAGCACCTTCAGCCCCTCGGCGCCGCTTTCGGCCGCGCAGGAATCGAACGTCCATGACGTCATCTGCTCGGTCAGGATTGCGCGGTTGACGGCATTGTCGTCGACGATCAGCACGCGCGCGCCCGTGACGTCCACCGGCATGATGCGCTGCCCATGCTGCTGTTCGGCCCTGGGCAGCGTCACCGTGAACCAGAAAGTCGAGCCCTTGCCCTCGGCGCTCTCGACACCGATTGTGCCGCCCATCAGCTCGACCAGCCGCGAGGTGATGGCAAGGCCGAGCCCGGTGCCTTCGTGCCGCCTTGTCGAGGACGTGTCGACCTGGCTGAATTTTTCGAACACCTGCTTCAGCTTGTCCTCGGGGATACCGATGCCTGTGTCGGTGACGGAAATCGTCAACCTGGTTCCGGTCGGGATCCTGTCACCGGTCACATCGACCAGAACATGGCCTTCGTCGGTGAATTTCACCGCGTTGCCGACTAGGTTGGTGACGATCTGCCTGATGCGGCCGACATCGCCGATGAACAGGCTTTCGAGCCCCGGCTCGATGCGCACGATGAGCTCGAGATCCTTTTCCTTGGCGCGTGTCGACACCAGCGTCGCCACGTCCTCGATCGCCTCGGCAAGGTTGAAGGGCGCCGGGTCCAGCACCAGCTGGCCGGCATCGATCTTGGAGAAATCCAGAATGTCGTTGATGATCGTCAAAAGCGCGTTGCCCGATTTGACGATGATGTCGGTGAACGTCTTCTGCTTCGCATCGAGATTGGATTTGGCAAGGAGTTCGGCCATGCCCAGCACACCGTTCATCGGCGTGCGGATCTCGTGACTCATATTGGCGAGGAATTCCGATTTGGCGCGGTCGGCGAGGACGGCGCGCTGGCGCGCTTCGCTGAGTTCCGCCTCGCGCTGCTTCAGCTCGGTGATGTCGGTGGTCGAACCGATCAGGTAGAGCGAACCGTCGGAGGCGATCATCGCGCCCTTGCGTGCGAACTGGTGCCTGACGCTGCCGTCGGCAAGCCGCACCGTCTCCTCGATCTCCTGGGTTTCGCCGGTGCGCAGCACGGCCAGATCGCCAGCCACGAAGGCTTCGCCATCCGGCCCGAAGATCTCGACATCGGTCTTGCCGATCGCTTCTTCCTTGCTGAAGCCGGTGAGATCACACCAGCCCTTGTTGACGTAGAACTGCCTGAGATCGGAGCGCTTGGCGTAGATCGACACCGGCACATTGTCGATCAGGCTGCGAAACACCTCGTTCTCGCGCATGCTCTCTTCCAGAACCTGCTCGCGTGCCTTGACCTCGGTGATGTCGGTGCTGGAACCGACCAGATGCACCGATCCGTCGATGGCCACCAGGCGGCTTTTGCGCGTCATCAGCTGCCGCACCGTGCCGTCGCGATGGGTGACGGGCTCCTCGACCTCGCGCACGCTGCCGGTCGCCACGACATCGGTGTCGTCATGGCCGTAGCTTTCCGCCGCCTCGGCGCCGAACAGCTGGCGGTCGGTCCGGCCGATGACGTCTTCCTTGGCCAAGCCTGTAATAGCGCACCAGGCTTTTTTGACGAATTCGATGCTGAGGTCCTGGGCCTTGATGAAGGCTGCCACCGGCAACTCGTCCATGACGTGCCGGAAGAGATCGATCTGTCGCATCGAGTCGCGCAGCGCCGCCTCGCGGCTCTTGATGCCTGTGATGTCGACGCGCACGCCGATGAACGTGCCGTCATCGGTGCGCATGTCGTAGACCTGATGCCAGCTGCCGTCGGGATTGACACGCTCGAACGACGCGCTGGGCAGGCGGCACCGCGCGAGGACCCCATCGACCCAACGCTGCGGATCGCTGTCGTAGAGTTTGTCGAGCTCCGGATCGCCGCTCTGCCGGAAATAACCGGCGGAATTGCCGGATGCCAACGCTTCCCGGAAGGTGCGGCCGGGTTGCCATACCGTCTCCAGTTCCGGAACCGCATCCTTCATCTTGCGGTTGGCGAAGACGAAATTGTCATCGCGATCGTAGATGATCACGCCGGCCGGGAGCGATTCCAGCACGCTGGCCAAATGCTTGCGCGCATCCTGCGCCTCGGTCTCACGCCGCTTCATCTCCGAGATGTCGAAGAGAAAACCGGCGACATAGTCGCGGCCGCTTGCCATGCGGACGCGGTTTTTCCGGACGATGCGCGAGCGGGCGACACCTTGGTCCTCGAAATTTTCCTCGACTTCGTAGATTTGTCCGGTCGACAGGACTTCCCGTTCGCTGCGTTCAAAGAGCGCGGCCTCGGCCGGGCTCAGGAAATCGTCGCCAGGCTTGCCAAGCATGGCTTGCGGCGTCTGGCCAAACAGCGCCGCGAACGCCTCGTTGACGAAGACGAACCTCAGATGATCGTCCTTGACGAAAATCGGATTCTCGACCGCGTTGATCACCGCCTCCGCCAGCCGCGCCTTTTCCAGCGCGTCGGCGAGCTCGGTTTCACGGCTCTTCATGTCGGTGGCGTCGACATAGGAAATGAGCCGCTTGCCGCCGGCCAGCGGTGCCAGCGATGCGACCAGCGTGCGCCCGTCATTGTGGGGCAATCGTCTGGAACCGGCGACGCCGGCCCTGATTTCGGCTTCGCGCTCGGCGGTGTGGCGTTGCCAGGCAATTTCATCGGCGCCGTGGGGATCGATGGCGCGGCTGGCCTCCATCAGATCGCGGAAGGCCGAGCCGATGCCGGCGCGAGTGGGATCGATCTTCCAGAAATCATAGAAGGCGCGATTGATCACCTCGGCACGCATGTCGGCATCGAGGACGACCACGCCGATCGGCATTGAATCGACCATCGCGCGAAGGTTGGCGAGGCTTTCCGAAGAAAATCGTTCGCCCTGCTTCGGCTCACTGTCTCCGAAGGCGCTGGCGAGCGCGGTGACATTGCGGCCTATGCCGCGATAGCCGGCAAACTTTCCTTCACTGTCGAACCGTGGAAAGCCCGACGTCAGCACCCAGCGGCAGTCGTCGCGGCCTCCCTTCAGTTCGTAGATGAAGTCGCGGAATGGCCGGTGCGCCTGCAGGTCTTCCAGATGCGCTGCCGCGCTGCGCTTGCCCTTCAGGACCTGGTTGAGGAAATCGAAGCGGAACCGGCCAAGCACATTGGCTGGATCGATACCGGTGGCAGCCTGGTAGTTTGGCGAAAGCCAGGAAAAGCGCAGCTCGTCGTCGGTTTCCCAGACCCAGTCCGAGCCCAGCTCGACAAGTTGGCGGAGCGCGTCGGCGCAATCCAGGTCGGGCGTGCGCGATGACCTGTCGCCGCCGTCCGCTGTTGCCTTGCCTGCCCCGCCCTTGCCGCGCGCGCCGATTGCTTCGTCCGCTTCCGCCATGCTGTCCCCACCCCGAAACCCAAGGTCGAACCCTCCCTCCGCGGTTCGTCGGCGGAATGTGCCCGACAAGCATTAACGATCCGCTAACCTTAACGGAGCAACCGAGCGGTTCCTGCTGCGTTATTCCGTCCGGTTGTCTGGTGGACCAAGGCCGCGTTATAAGCCCGCGCAGGGGTGTTGCTAATGTATGGACGGATAGGGCCTTTCTTGCTGGGCGTTACGCTGCTTTTCGGCGGCGGCTGCTCGCGAAGCTATGACGGTACGGTCATCATCCCGCGACCGCTGGACGCCAGGCGTTTCTGGGATCGGCCGCCGCCCAATGTCGATTACCAACCGCAGGTCGACAATGGCGCCATTCCGGTGCCGCCACGGCAGCCCGGGCAGTTTTCCGAACGCAAGGTCGTGAAGCCGGCCATCCAGAGACGTCGCCAGACGAGGCTTTCGCCGCCGTCTCCGCCATCCTCCGGGCCGGAAAGGCAACTGGCCTGCAGGAATGTGAGCGCGCCAGGCGAAAGGGTTCGCATGGTCTGCGACTAAAGCGCGTCGCGTCGAAACGGATTCATGCGACGCGCTTTAGGTTTTTGTTTTTATGCATGCCGTTCTCCCAAAACCGAGTTCACTTTTGGGCGACATGCATTGGGGCAATCCTCGCAAAGCTGCAAAGCAGCTTTCCGCTCGGAATTGCTCGAGACCAAAATTATTTGAAACCAGGAGATGGAGCCGTTCTTCGTTTCCGCGAAACAATGAACGGCCCCCGCAATTCGCCAGAGCTTTGTGGCAAACAGCGCACCTATAGCGATGCCGCGCCCTTCTTCGGCTCCTTTGCCCCTAGTTTGTCGAGCGCAAGCCGAACCTGGCGCAAATCGTCCTGCCAGCCATCATCTTCGCCCATCGGGCTTTCCGACGCGGCTCGCTGCAGCCCGCGTGCCTCGGATTCGATCTTGCGCAGTTCAGCGATCTTCTCATCCTTGGTCAGTGAGCCGTCCTCGACAATCTCCAGAACCCTCATTTCCCTGAACGTGGCCATGGCGTCTCTCCTGGCTGGTGTCGATCACAACGCCGCAAGCACGCGGCTGTTCCAGGCAGATCACGGTTCTATCGGGGCAAGCGGCAGGCTCCTTGCTGCCGGTCAACCGCTGAATATGAGACGCCGGTGGTCATTCAGCCGGGAAGTGCCGGGCCGACCACGCGCACCGGCCGCTTGCCGGCCTCGATCGACTGCCGCTGGGCGATACCCGGAGTGTAGGGCGCTGCACCTTCCGTCCAGTTACTGGCAGGGTCCGCGCAAGCGTTGAAGAAGCCGGCCGTGGCACTTCGCGCCGTGCATTTGCGCTGTTTACCGGGCGAACGATCAATCCGTCGTTACCGGGGCCTGCTCCTGAAACCTTGCCCGGGTTGCGGCGTTGAAGGGGCAAAGGAGAACGCGGATGTCGATCCACTTCACGGTATCGGAACTGACAAGGAACCTTTTTCATTCCCTGGGGCTGGATCACGAGCGCGCGCCAAGGCCGCTCACTCCCGAGCAAAACCTGTTGCTGGAGTGCTATCTGGCCGGGCAAATCCCGGAATCCGCGTGGAGCGACTATGTCTTCGAGACACCGGACCTGGCACGGCATGCCAAGGTACGGCGCTTGAGCCATTGACCGGGGGCTCCTCCCGAAAAGCCGACCCGGCAGAGCTGGATGCCGTCGCTGGAGCGTTGATATATATGTGAGCTTTCCCGGCCCCATCGGCGTCAGGTTATGCCGGCCACTCCCGCAAACCGGAAAACCTGCAAGAACGGCTATTTCTTCGGCGAGACGAATTGCAGCGTGAAGACGTTGCCGCCTATGCCTTGAGCCAGCGTCGGCGAAAAGGTCAGCGGCGTGCAATTCTTGACCGCCGCGACCGCCGCGTCGATGAACGACTTCCGCGCCTTGTCGTCGCCGGCCACCTTGGCGGCGGTCGGCCGCGGCGCACCGATCAGCGTGCCGTCACGCTTGAAACTGAAGCTCAGGGTCACGGTCGAATCCCCGGCATCGGGCGGCGGCGTCCAGCACGCCTGAATCGCTGCCCCGACATCATCCATCGTGTTGAGCGTTGCGGCATGCGACGGGAGGAGTGTGCCAACCAGCATTCCGCCGGCGATGATCAGCGTTGCCGCCATGCTTTTCATTGCAAGCCCTCATCTCGCTCCCAGCCGACATTCCTTGGCCGACATTCCTTGCCGGACCCGCTGGAAGGGATGTTAGAGCCAACGCCGGCAATGACAATATCCCGGCGCAAAAAGTTGATGCTCTGGCGTTGCCTGATCGCTGTCCCGTGATGTTCCGGCATGAGGCCGAAAAGCAAAAGGCCGGCAATGAGCCGACCTTTCCTTTCACCGATATTGCGCCAGTACATCCGTGGTCGCACGGTGAATTCCCGACAGTAGACAGGGCTTTGGTTAACGAACCCTTAACCTCAGGCCCTCGCCTGCGACCTCACATGGGCAATGTAGCCACGCACGTCGCCGGCTGGCTCGGCATAGGCCTTGCCGAGCTTCTTCTCGATCGTCGCCATGTACTCCTTCGCCCATTTGGGCAGCGGGTAGTCGATGACCGCCAGGAATTCGAGCGTCGCCGCCAGCCGGATGTCGGCGATCGACGGATGCTTGCCGCCGATGAACGGCTTGCCGTCCCTGAAGAAGCTGTGGAAGACCTCCAGCGGCTCGGCGATAGCGGCCATGGCGGCCTTCTGCGCTTCGGACTTCTTGTCCGGGTGGGCGTCGCTGTGGCCGACCTCGCCGGCGTATTGCGGGAAGCCGAGCAACGGATAGGTGGCGCGCGCCACATACGGGTAGAGCGTACCCACCAGGTAGAACATGGCGCTGTCGACCATGGCCCGCTTGGCCGGCGCCTTGGGGTAGAATTTCTCCAGCCCGTGCTTGTTTGCGAGATACTGCATGATGGCGCAGCTTTCCCACAACACACCTCTGGGAAGGCCCTTGTCCTCGATCATCGGCGTCAAATGGGACGGGTTTCGCGCGGTGAATTCGGGCGAGCGCGTATGGCCCCAGGCATCGGTCTCGGCGGCATCCAGCCCGGCCGCGCGGGCGAACACCCGTACAGTCATGTTGTTGACGCTGGGCTTCAGCATGCTGAGCTTCACGGCAGGTTTCTTCGCCGGTTTCGCTTTGGCCTTCGCATCGGGCCTGGCAGTGGCCTTGGCCTCCGGCTTTGCCGCTGATTTCACCGCCGGCTTGGCCGCTGCTTTCGCCGCGGGTTTCTTCGCACTCTTCGCTGTCTTCGCCATTTGCTCCTCCCTCTGATCCGTTCAGTATGGATTCTTCGGTGTCCGGTCATTCGACAAGGTTGCTCGGGAACGCTCGACGAGCACCTGAACCGCGTCTGCGAGATGCGCTTCCGCGATATTGTAGTCGCCTCGCGCCAAGCGCAGCCTGTGCGCTTCCATCAGGACGTCGGCATGGGTAAAGCCCGCCGGCGGCTCGAAGCGGTAGGAGGCGAGTTCGATCAGCAGGCCGAGCGGATCCTCGAAATAGATCGAATCCATGAAGCCGCGATCCTTGACGCCGCTGTGCTTGATGTCGCGCTCGTCGAGCCGGGCGACCGCCTGCAGGAAGGTGACGCGCGACACCGCAAACGCGATGTGATGGACGCAGCCCGGATCGGTCGGCGTGCGCCGCTTCTGCGGCGTACGGCTCTCATCGGTGAAGACGGTGATCAGCCGGCCGTCGCCCGGATCAAAATAGAGATGGCTCTCGCTGGCCTTGTCGAGGTTGGGCTGTTCGAAAATGAACGGCATGCCAAGCACGCCTTCCCAGAAATCGATTGAGGTCTGGCGCCCGGCACCGACCAGCGTGATGTGATGAACGCCCTGCGATTGCAGTTTCTGCATTGGCCTCTCCCGCGACATCAGCTGCCCGTGCGGACCTTGCCCGGCATCCGACGTTCTGCGTGCCGCCTGAGCCGGGCTTCAAGATCCATGACGTGATGCTAATGCAATCAGCCCCGCGGCGCCAGAAGCAACGATTCCTGGCGATGCGCGGCGGTGCAAGGGGGCTTGGCGTTCAAGGTCGAGGGCTTTTCGAGATGATGCAGGGCACAATCGCAACGCGAAACCGCCCTCATCCCGTTCGGCCCGAAGCCAGGCTATACGACAGCCCTAAGCTCCGTTTCCGCCAGCATCCCGAGGCCGCCACACTCGGTGCAGGCGAGGGTCTTCCCGGGGCAACCGGTCTGATGCGTCCCTGGCGGACAGCAATGTCCTTTTGACGCACACCATCTTGAGCAATCGAAAACCTTGCCGCAGCCATGGCAGTGCGGGCATATCATCTTCACCGAGGCCATTCCAACTCTACCCCAACCCACAATCCGCGCTGCCGCGGATGCGACCCCGCACCGCAACTAACAGAAATCGCTATGCTTTCAAGCGTCGCGGCCTGACTTAAATTGGGGGGATTCGTCAATTGGTGATAACGGTTGGGGGGTTACGAATCCGTTCCACGATCAGGCGGCTCGCAGCACCGAGGGTGGTGGGGCGCAAGCTTTTAACCGCTATTTTGACGGTTTTCCGCTGATCAGAGCTAAGTGCTTGATATGTCCTGGTACGCCCAAGGGGAGTTGATCTTTCCTTTAAAATCAATGGCTTAGGTTGTCCAACCGGTTATTCAGGCATCATTGAAACCATTGGCGAATTCGTCGCCGTGTCCAACGCGGGATAATCGCGTATGGCCGGCAGGAAGAATGATAGGCCAGAGGTCGAGATAGCGAAGTCCGCGCTTGAGCGCATGGGCGCGCGGCCTGGCGATGATCATCCAGACGATCAAGCCGAATATGACGCGCTTGCCGCGGCGGCCGCCGGCCAGATCGAGCCTGACGATAACGGCTTCGACGTCGACGATCTGAATAAGCAATTCGCCGTCGTGCCGATCGGCAGCACCGTGGTCGTGCTTTGGGAAAAGCCGGATGCGAGCCCGGAAGAACGCCTGCAATTCCTGAAATCCGACGCCTTCATGATGCTGCATCGCAATCGCTACGCCGAGGTTCGGGCCGCAGATGGCGGCAAGAAGTGGAAGACCTGGGGCAATGCCTGGCTCGATAGCCCTCGGCGGCGCCAATTCAACGGCATCGAGTTTCGCCCTGATCCGGTCGAGGCGGAATCCACGCCGGGCTTCTACAACCTATGGCAAGGTTTTTCCGTCGAGCCCGAGCGCGGCGGCAGCTACGATATTTTTGCTGACCATCTGCTCAACAACATCTGTGGCGGGTCACCGAAAAACTACCTCTGGCTTTTCGGCTGGTTTGCCCAAATGTTCCAGCAACCGCGCCAGAAGCTCGGCACGGCGATCGTACTGCGCGGCCCGATGGGCGCCGGCAAGACCAAGGTCGGCGAGGTCTTCGGGTCGCTGGTCCAGTCGCACTATTTCCAGATCGACAATCCGCGATACCTCGTCGGACAGTTCAACGCCCACATGGCGTCATGCCTCTTCCTGCAAGCGGACGAAGCGGTCTTCGCAGGCGACAAGGCCGTCGAAGGTCATCTGCGAGGCCTGATCACCGGCGAACGCCAGATGGTGGAATCGAAGGGCGTCGACCCGATCAGGCTACCCAATTACATCCGCCTGATGATGACGTCCAACGAGGATTGGGTCATCCCCGCCGGCAAGGAGGAAAGGCGCTTCGCGTGCTTCGACGTCGCCGGCCACGCGATGCAAAACCACGAATACTTTGCGGAGATGACTGCGCAGATGGATGATGGCGGGCGCGAGGCCCTGCTGTTCGACCTGCTTAGCTTCGACCTGTCCAAGGTGAATCTCCGCGAGATCCCGAAGACGTCGGCGCTGCTCGAGCAGAAGATCCACTCGCTCGATGCCATCGACCAGTACATCTACGGCATCCTCCATGACGGCGTTGTGCCCGGCTTCAACACCTGGCCCGAGTTCGTCGAGTGCGACAAGCTCTACAAGGGCTATATCGGAGAAGCCGAGCAGACCGGCACCCGCTATCGCAAGGCGCGAGTGGCCTTCGGCATGAAGATCAGGAAGCTCATTCCCGGCAGCAAGCGGGTGAGGAAGACGATCGAGGCCGAGCCGGGAGTTACCGCCAGGCCGTGGGCATACGAGTTGCCGCCATTGGCGGAATGCCGCGAGGCCTTCGACGAGCAGATAGGCCAGCGAAGCGAATGGGGCGACCCATGAACCGGTGGTCAAGCGTGAACTGTCCCAACTTAAAGTTGGGACACATGTCCAAGTTGGGACAGAAAAAGCGCAGTAAAATCAACGTCGTGTCCCAACCGTCCCAACTGTCCCAACCTGCTCGCGTGCCCGTGCGCGCGGGAGATCAGCAGCGAGGGCAGACCGCTCTAGCTACTGACCTTTGTTTTAAGTTGGGACAGTTAGGACAGCTGGGTCAAAGCGTTGACATCGCTAAACATTTCCGCGTCCCAACTTTCGAGTTTGGGTCGCTAGAGTTGGGACAGTCGGGTCAGCCGCAGATTGACGCGGGCAGGAATTTGGTGGATGTCTTGGCACGGATAAAAAGGTTCGAAGCCCCGCATTCGTCGGGCTCCTGCGCCACGCGCGCCACCACCCCCACCCCCTTGCGGGTCCTTCCCCGCTCCAAAAGCGTATGCGGGGCGGCGTAGCCCGAGGGTTCGCTAGTCAGAGGGGTGTGCAGCATGGTTGACATGTTGACGGAGGTTGACGGCGAGGAAACAGGCTTGTGGTTGCCCCTCACCGAGATCGCCAGGCGCCGTGGTGTTTCGCGAGCGGCGATTTCTAAAAGGGTCAAGCGACTGGTGGCTGAGGGTTCGATCCAGACCAGGCCAGGCCGCGGCGGCACGATCGAAGTTGAGCTTGCCGCATTTGACCTAGCGACCAACGAAGCCACGCGGCTCGACGGCGGGCCAACGCCGGCGACATCTGCGCGCGCGCGCCGTTCGTCAGCCCCGCAAGGCGGCCCCGCGGCCGACAAGATCCGGTACGAAGCGGCCTTGCGGCGTCTCGACTTTGAGGAGCGGATCAAAAACCTAGTCCCCATCAAGCATGTCGAGGACGCGATGGTGCGGGCCGGCGAAGCGATCGTACGAGCGATAGAGCAACTACCTAACTTCGCAGGCGAGCTTTTGGCGGCGACGCGTGACGGTGAGCCGGCGGTCCGCCGCAAGCTGCGAGAGATCAAGGACCATATCCGGCGCCAGGCTGCTGAGGCGCTGAAGCTGCAACAGCAGGAAGGCGAAGCCCAGGAGCGGGCCGGCGGTGTCGAGTTTGATCTAGGCGAAATCGATTTAAGGGAAGATTCCGATGGCTGAACGCAATGCAATCAATGTTCTGATCAAGCTGCTCGGTGGCGAAGCGATGACCGCCGAATTGGAGAAGCTTGGATCGAAAGGCGAAAAGGCAATTGACAGCATTCAGGACGCAGCGAAAAGGGCTGAGTTCGGTGGTTTCCGCCACGACATCTACCTCTTGATCGGCGACATCGGCACCTTCGCCACGCGCTCGGTCATTGCGCTCGGCACGCTGAAGGCCGCCGCCGATGGCATCGGAGCCGCGCTGTTCTTTCTAGCCAAGTCCGGAGCCGAAGCCGCTGTCCAGGCCAACAACGCTGCGCAGGCGGCCGGCCTCTCTGCCAAGGCCTATCAGGAATGGCAATTCGCGGCCGAGAGTGTCGGCGTCAGCCAGTCGCAGCTCGGCACGGCACTGAGCAGTTTCAACAAGCAGATCATCCGAACCGCCGACGAAACCAGCAAGGCTGGCAGGGCCGGTGCGCAGATGGGGCGCGATATCCAGCAGGGCGTCGGCTACAGCATCGAGACCTTCAAGGATCTCGATGTCCAGGTGACGCGGTTCGGCGAAAGCACCAAGGGCGCTGGCGACAAGGCCAAGGCAGGCGCGGCGAAGGCGAAGACCGGCTTCGATGACCTCGGCATCTCGGTCGAGAATTCAGACGGCACGCTGAAGACCAACGAGCAGTTGCTGCTAGAGGTCGCCGATGCGTTTAAAAAGTTGCCAGATGGCGCCTTCAAGTCAGCCGTCGCGGTCAAGCTGCTCGGCATTGAGGGCGCGAAGCTCATCCCTTTGCTCAACCAGGGCGCCGCCGGTGCCGATGAACTCAAGAAGCATTTCGACGAGCTTGGCATCGGTTTCAGCGATGACCAGATCAAGGCGGCAGTGGCTTTCGACGACGCGTTGACCGACCTGAAGAAAACCGCAGGGGGCGTGGCGCGGCAGATCGGCCTCATCTTCGTGCCATCCTTCACAGCCGGGGCCAACGCCTTCCGCGACACCATCCTGCGCAACAAGGCGGCAATTCTGGACTTTGCCAACATTGCGTTAGCGAAGGGCAAGCAGCTCGTCGCCGACTTCTTTGCGGCTCTCTCCGGCCGCGATGCCGACGTCAGCGCCAGCGGCAAATGGATCGTCGAATGGCGCGATGCCATCGTCGGCTTCGGCAATGATGCGGTGCATGTGATCAACGGCGTCGTCATCCCGGCCTTCGATCTCCTGCGTAAGTCGGCCGGCCTGGTCACCGAAGCGATCAACAAGGTGTTCGGCACATCTCTGACAGGTGGCGAATTGCTGATCCTGACATCGATCACGCAGATCCTCGGTGGCTTCCAGGTGCTGCGCACCGCAATTTTCAATACGATCAATGCATTGTCGCTGTTCAGCCGGGCCTTGCTCGCCAATCCATGGCTGGCGGTGCTTACCGTCGTGGCCGGCGGCATTGCCATATGGGCGACCCGCACCGACGAAGCCACGGCAGCGCTGCGCGTCCACGACGACCTGATCGGCAAGGTTGGCAACGCCTACGACGAGGCCGGTCGCAAGGTCGCTGCCATGACGCAGCAGATGAAGGATCAGGCCCTCATTGCGCTGCGTAACAATCGTCCCGCTTTGGCCGACAGCCTGACAAATGAGGTGGAGAACGCGAAGGCAGCCCTGCAACTGTTTGACCAGCAACTGCCATTCGCAGGTGATGCGATCGACGCGCTGAACAAGCAGGTCGAGACCGGCAAAATTGGATGGGCGGAATATGCAAAGCAGATCGCTGCTCTGGGCGCTGCTCATCCTGAGTTGGGCGCTCTGGCGCAAGAGCTTATCGATACCACCAAGCCGGTGGTCGATCTCTCCAACAAGTTGGGTGAAGCCGACGACTGGACGAAAACTCTGTCTGGCAGCATGACGGATGCCCAGTTTGCAGCGGCGCAGGCGGCGCGGGGCATCGCTGGCTATGGTGCGGCTGCGCAGAAAGCCGGCAACGATGCCGCAGCAGGCTTGGACAAGTCCGGCGCTGCGGCTGATGGAGCCAAGGGCAGGGTCGAGGCGCTTGGCCAGACGATCACCGTCTTCCGGGGCGGCGGTCCTGGCGGGCAATTGTCCAAGGAAGTCTTCGACGTTGTCGACGGCGTCGCACGGCGCGCCGACCAGTCCAAGGCCGCGCTCGATGGCGTTGCGGCCAGCGGCCAGTCCGCCGCCGACAAGCTGAAGAACGTCTCCACCGAGGTGACCAACTCCGTCCAGGCGGTGCCGGATGCGATCAGGCCGGATGCGGCAGCCGCCGCGGTCGACGGCATCGTCGGCGACGTCGGCAAGATCGCACCGGCGGCGCAGGATGCCGCATCCGGCGTTTCCGACGCGCTTGGCAGCATCGACGCCAGCGGCGCCGCTGCCGCCGCCGAGGCGTTCGCCGCGCCCTTCACCAGCTTGCCCGGCCAGATCAGCACCATCATCTCGGGCATTCAAAGCCTTGTGCAGGGCGGCTTTGCCAACCTTGCCGCCACGGTCTCCAGCCTCGCCAGCCAGATCCGCAGTGAGATCGCGCAGATCATTTCGGCATTGCAGGCGGCCGTCGCCCAGGCGCAGCAGCTGCGGGCGCAGGCATCGTCCTACAGCAGTTCTTCGTCCGGTGGCGGTTCGCAGGGCGGTTTTGCCGTCGGAGGCCATGTCGTCGGTGCCGGCGGGCCGACGACGGACTCGATCCTGGCCCGGCTTTCCAATGGCGAATTCGTCATCCAGGCGCGCGCCGTCCAGCAGTTCGGCGTTGATTTCTTCAACATGCTCAATCATGGGATCATGCCGTCACTCAGAGGTCTGCGCGGTTTCAGCATCGGCGGCTTCGTCGACAACTTCACTCAGTCGATGGCAATTCCGGCTTATGCTGGCGGCGGGCTCGCAAAGATAGAGCATAATCTGACCTGATGGAATCGCGAGGGATTCCCATCGGCGAGAATATCTGATTCATCATGTCTGCTGGATATGGAGGCCAGCAGGCATGGTTAGAGCCATATCGGAGGATCTGCGTTCGCGTGTGATCGCGGCGGTTGAGGGTGGCCTGTC